>JANYHX010000253.1 GCA_025362155.1 Gallionella sp.
GCCAGATCCACTGCGCTTTTACCCGTCACCCCGGTGCGCAAAAAAATCGCCAGCAACTCCGCATCGGAAAGAGATGCAGCGCCACGCCCCAAGAGTTTCTCGCGCGGTCGTTCGCCTTCAGGCCAGTCTGTGATTGCCATACCTCTCCCATGAATCAAGGAATATTTAGGGCCTCTTGCCATCAGCCTATTAAGCAGATGGTCTAGTGCCCTCACCAGAAGTGGAAAGGAAGTATAACGCAATTGTTTTTCACCCTGGCAGAACCCGCCAAGGTGAGGGGAAGCCGAAAGCCTAGGTAACTCCCATTGTTTAACGCGGCGGCCGCACTGAAGTTTCTCTTGACGAGGTGGAAGTGGGGGGATGTGAGGGTAGAGTCATCTCCACAACTGGCGTCATGTTAGAAATGGACGGTCCATTTACCACTTTGCCATAGCAATCGAAACGGGATCCATGCACCGGGCAATCCCAGGTTTTTTCCACACTGTTCCACGCAACGATGCCGCCTAAATGCGGACACTCGGCCTTGCATTGATGCAACGCACCCGATTCATCCCGATAGACCGCATATTTTTGCATCCCATGGCGGATAATTGCGCCACTCGCCAACGGGATTTCGTTTTCGGATTCGACATCCCCTTCTGTTACCCAATCCCCATATTGCGCGGCCATGTTCAACATTTCCTGGGTGTATTCTTTTACGCTACGCAGAGAAACGCGATTCGGATTATATAAAGTAGTCCATGGATTGGGCTTCCCGGTAATAAGATCGGTCAATAACATCCCTGCAATGGTGCCGTGAGTCATGCCATTCCCAGAATCGCCGGTGGCGATATAAATGCCGGATTTATCCAGTGGATTGGCCCCGATATAGGCCAAGCCATCCAAAGGTTCCATCACCTGCCCCGACCAGCGAAATGCCAACTCCCGCGCCATGGGGAAACGCGCCCGCGCCCATTCTTCCAGATTGGCAAAGCGCATTTCGGCATCATCCGCCTGGCCGGTTTTATGGTCTTCCCCACCGACGATTAACAATTCGCTGGCTTCATCATTCGCCTCGGCTAAGCGTACATAATGATAGGGATCAAGCGTATCCCAATACAGCGCTTTGGGAATGGAGCCGCGTGGCACCCGCAGGGCAATCACATAACTGCGATAAGCAGTTTGCTTGGTATGGATGACCAGCAAGTCATTTACTGGCGTATTGGTAGCTACCACAATAGACCGGCAGGTAATTACCGGGCCGAGGTCTGTAGTGACCTGGCCGGGGGTGCCGCTCTTAATGTTGGTAGCATGGGTACCGGTGTGGATGGTTCCCCCGCCTGCAACAATACTGCGCGCCAAACCCAGCAAATATTTCAGCGGATGAATTTGCCCTTGTTGCGGAAAGCGCAAGCACGGGCCGCTATTGAAAAAATGCACCGGCACCCCGGTTTCCAAAGTGACGTCAAGCAATCCGGCTCGATGTGCCGCGGCCAGTTCCCGCTGCAAAATATCTATGTCTACGGACCGGTCACCCGCGAGAAACAGATAACCATCCAGCCTGGTAAAGTCACAATCTATATTCTCCTTCATCGCAATAGATTGGATCATATCAATGGCTGCGGCATGGCTTTCTGCCGCCAGCTGCGCGCCGTGCGCCCCATGCAGGCGTTCCAGTTCAAAAAATCGATCATCCAGAGCGGTGACCAGATGGGCGGTGGTATGTGCAGACTCGCCGCCGCCTACCGGGCCGTCATCCAGCACGATTACGCGCTGACCGGCACGGGTCAATAAATAAGCAGTCGTCAGCCCGGCAATGCCCGCACCGATCACGCACACATCGGTATCTTCATTGCTGCTTAAGGGAGGAAACTGCGCAATGCCTGGATAATCAGCAATGGTATCCATCCAGCACGAGGTGGTATTTCCTGAATCAGTATGCATGATATGTCTCCTTATCAATAAGCCGCATATTCTCTTCGTGCAGCGAAGGGGTCTGTACGATCTCTCGCATAATTCGCCCATAATTCGCCGCGAACTTAAGGAGGTATATGATGAAAAAACAACAAGCCCTTGGTTTAATTTATATTAAATATTTTTACCTGTTATCTTTTGATTACACATACGCCGCCTTATTAAGGGTAAGTTTATGAGGAGCAAAAGGCGTATCCAGCGCGCCGTAAATTTCTTGTAAAATGGAAAGGGAATGGAACCCACTCAATCAACGTAAAGTGTCACATGAGCCACATAATCCTGGGCATCAGCGGCGGCATCGCGGCCTACAAGGCGGCTGAATTACTGCGCTTGCTGACCAAGCAAGACATCGACGTGCAGGTCGTCATGACCAAGGCAGCTTGCCATTTCATCACCCCGACCACGATGCAGGGGCTATCGGGCAAACCGGTAATGACCTCGCAGTGGGATGCGAGCGTGCCGAACAGCATGGCGCATATCAATCTGAGCCGCGCGGCGGATGCGATTGTGATCGCGCCTGCGAGTGCCAATTTTATTGCCAAGCTGGCGCATGGCTTGGCGGATGATTTGCTCTCTACCCTTTGCCTCGCGAGAAATTGCCCGTTGATTATCGCCCCGGCAATGAACCGCGAGATGTGGCTGAATGCCGCGACGCAGCGCAATATCAAGCAACTGTTAGCTGATGGCGTGCAGATACTCGGGCCGGATAGCGGCGTGCAGGCCTGCGGTGAAGAGGGCATGGGGCGGATGTTGGAGGCTGAGGAGCTGGCCCATGACATTACGGGATTATTACGGACGGATAAAACACTGAACGTGGGTTCCCCCTCCCTAGCTCCTGATGGAACTCCTAGCCACTCGACCCGGCTGCCAGGCACTGCAGTCAAGTCGCTGGGTGCCCCGCAACCAGAGAGGGTACAAATACAGTCGTTGCCCAAAAAACTACTGGGTAAAAAAGTCCTGATTACGGCCGGACCGACCTATGAAGCGATAGACGCGGTGCGCGGCATCACCAACCGCAGCTCAGGCAAAATGGGCTATGCGATCGCACAAGCGGCACAGGAATTGGGCGCAAACGTAGTGCTGATATCCGGCCCCACCGCATTGGCCAAACCGCTGGGTATATTAGGGGTAGATGTGCAAAGTGCCGAGCAAATGTTCAATGCGGTGAAACAGCACCTCAGCAATTGCGATATTTTTATCAGCGTGGCAGCGGTCGCCGATTACCGTGTCGCCCATCCCTCCGCACAAAAATTCAAGAAAAGTACACAAAATATTACGCTGGAACTTGTCCCTAATCCGGACATTCTGGCCTATGTTGCCAACCTGACCAATCCCCCATTCTGCGTGGGTTTTGCGGCAGAGAGCGAAAATCTTGTGGAATATGCCGAACAAAAACGCCGCGCAAAAAAGCTGCCTTTGCTAGTGGGCAATCTGGTACAGGAAGCCGTCGGCAGCGACGATAACGAACTGGTGTTATTCGATGACAGTGGCAGGCAAACACTGCCGCGCGCCGATAAATTAACGCTGGCGCGCCAGTTAATGCAACGCATCGCACAACGTAACAAGGGAGTATTAAAATGAAACCCGTCCCCCCAACGAAACTTCACTCAGCCACCGAACACATTTCGGTAGATGTCAAAATTCTCGACCCTCGCCTGCATGAAAGCATGCCCGGCTACGCAACGGCGGGCTCAGCGGGAATCGATTTGCGCGCCTGCATCCAGCACAATATGGTGATCCAGCCCTCCCAGTGCGAATTGATCCCCAGCGGCATTGCGCTGCATCTGGCTCATCCAGGCTATGCGGCGATGATTTTGCCGCGTTCCGGTTTAGGGCATAAGCACGGCATTGTTCTCGGCAATCTGGTGGGCCTGATTGACTCCGATTATCAAGGGCAGATTTTCGTTTCACTATGGAACCGCAGCCAGATTCCTTTCACGCTGATGCCGATGGAGCGCATGGCACAACTGGTGATCGTGCCGGTGATGCAGGCAAGCTTCAATATCGTGAAGGAATTTCCATTAAGCGAACGCGGCAGTGGGGGGTTTGGTAGTACCGGTAAGCACTGAAGGGGCATCTAAAATTCAGAGTTCACCAAAATGCAAGGCGCGGAAAAAATTTCCGCAGCGCCACATATGGGTTATATGTAAGCAAGAAATTTTTTCCGCAACGCAGCATAACCAGCGACTTGGCTGTCGTCTTTTGACAGCTTAGTCGAATGGCTAGGAGTCACATCAGTGGGATACAACGTAGTTGCTGTGAAGGCTCATATGCGAAGCATGTTATGCCGGACCTAAAATCTGATTTTTTAACCGCGCGCGATTACTGCCTCGATTTCAGCAAAGGTATGCGCCAATTCGAAACTCTGCACCTGAGCGCCCAATTGACGGGCGATCTGGGTAAGCGAGAACAAACCGCAGACTGCCTGCTTACCATCTGTTCCTGCGGAGGCGACCAGCACGTGCTGCCGATGGGATTTTTTCAGGGTGGCGACGATTTCTCCGACTTGGGCTTTTTGCACATCTTCGCTGGTCAGTACTTCCAATTCACGTTGCGTCGTCATGATGTCCCGCACCATGATGTCGGCATGGGTGCCGCCCATATTTTGCAGAAAGTGCATAGGCTTTTCCCCAAGCACATCGCTGGCAGTCAATAAACCAGCTACTTGATCGCTCTCATCCAGTACCAATAGCGTACGCACGCCGTAACGGATCATCTTGGCATTGGCCTTATCCATCGAAGTCTTGGCACGTACACTCACCACCGCAACTTTACTCAAGTCTGTCATCACGTTTGTCGCCGGATCGCTTAGTTTGACCCGTTCCGGAAGCTTCTGCACCGGCCGCATAAAAGAAGAGCCCGCTTTCAGCAGGGAAGATTGCAATGGGCCGTATTCTTTAATCAAAACTTTTCTCCTTAATGTGATTGTAGTGTTGTAGCGTGGTGGGATTATTTTTTGCGGGGAGGTAACTAGCCAACTCGTTAAGCGCCATCGTGTAAACTTCCCGCTTGAATTCGATCACGGCGCTGATGTCCAGCCAGTAATTATTCCAGCGCCACGCATCAAACTCCGGATGCGCACTGGCACGCAGGCAGACGTCGCAATCACGGCCAATCAGCAGCAATAAAAACCAGATTTGCTTTTGCCCACGATAACCGCCGCGCGATTCACGTTTGCTCCAGCTCTGCGGAACCTCATAACGCATCCAGTCGCGGGTGCGTCCGAGTATTTTTACATGTTCCGGCATCAAGCCAACTTCTTCGTGCAACTCGCGATACATTGCTTCTTCCGGGGTCTCGCCATGCTGAATGCCACCCTGCGGAAATTGCCATGCATGCTGCCGCACCCGCTTGCCCCAAAGCACCTGATTCCTGTCATTGGTGATGATAATGCCGACATTCGGGCGGTAGCCGTCTCGGTCTATCATTTTGTCACTCTAGTCGGTTAATTTTAATAGCCCGATTCTTTCACATTTCATCTTTAATGAAAAGAGAAACTGCCACTCGCCCATTGCTTAACATACCGGAATACAAGCATTCCCTGTAAAATTGAAAAATCAAACAATAATCAGGTCGTATTTACTATGCGCGTTTCGCAATTTTTCATTTCCACTCTCAAAGAGGCTCCTTCCGAAGCCGAACTCGCCAGCCACAAACTGATGATGCGTGCCGGCTATATCAAAAAATTGGCCAGCGGTTTGTATACCTGGATGCCGCTCGGATTGCGTGTATTGCGCAAGGTGGAAAACATCGTGCGCGAAGAAACGGATCTCAGCGGCGGGATTGAATTGCTGATGCCCGCTATACAGCCTGCCGAACTGTGGCAGGAAACCGGACGCTGGGAAGTGTTTGGCCCGCAGATGCTGAAAATAAAAGATAGGCACGATAATCTATTCTGCTTCGGCCCTACCCACGAAGAAGTCATCACCGACATCGCGCGCCGCGAGATTCGCAGCTATCGGCAATTGCCGGTCAACTTTTATCAGATTCAAACCAAGTTTCGTGACGAAGTGCGCCCACGTTTCGGCGTGATGCGCGCACGCGAATTTTTGATGAAGGATGCTTATTCCTTCCATGCGGATTATGCCAGCCTGGAACAAACTTACCGCCTCATGCATGACACCTACTCGCGCATTTTCACCCGCCTGGGCCTTAAATTCCGTTCCGTCGCGGCGGATACGGGCGCGATTGGCGGCAGCGGCTCACATGAATTTCATGTGCTGGCCGATTCGGGAGAGGATGCGCTGGCCTATTGCCCCGCTTCAGACTATGCCGCGAATGTGGAACTGGCCGAGGCTGTTGCGCCGAATGCGCCTCGTGCCGCTGCTACCCAAACAATGCGTGATATCGAAACACCGAAGCAGACCACCTGTGAACAGGTAGCAGAACTGTTGGGTATTCCATTGCAAAGTACCGTGAAACTGCTGGCGCTGATGAGTGGCGCAACGCTGAATGTTTTGCTGCTGCGCGGCGACCATAGCCTGAACGAAACAAAGGTGAACAAGCTGCCTGATCTCTCTGAGTTCCGTTTTGCTACCGAAGATGAAATCCGCGCTAACTTCAACTGCCCGCCCGGCTTTCTCGGCCCCGTCGGAATCGACAGAAAAAAGATTCGTGTGATTGCTGATCGCACCGTTGCGGCCATGAGCGATTTCGTGGTGGGCGCGAACAAGGCTAAATTCCATACCGCCGGCGTAAACTGGGGACGCGATTTGCCCGAACCTGACTTGATCGCTGACATCCGCAACGTAGTCACTGGCGACACTTCCCCAGACGGCAAAGGAGCGCTGGAAATATGCCGTGGCATCGAAGTCGGGCACATCTTCCAGTTGCGCACCAAATATGCCGAAGCGATGAAAGCCACTTTTCTGGATGCGCAAGGCAAAGCGCAATTCATCGAAATGGGCTGCTACGGCATTGGTGTGTCACGTATCGTCGCTGCCGCCATTGAACAGAGTTTCGATGAGCGCGGTATCATTCTGCCGACCGCAATGGCTCCTTTTCAGATTGCCATTGTGCCGATAGGCATGGACAAAAGTGAAGCTGTACGTGTAGCAGTCGAACAGCTTTATGCCGACCTGCAAGCCGCTGGAATCGAAGTGTTACTGGATGACCGCGATGAACGCCCCGGTGTGATGTTTGCCGATATGGAGTTGATCGGCATTCCGCATCGCATTGTGGTTGGCGAACGTGGATTGAAGAATGGCATGGTGGAATATCAGGGGCGACGCGCACCCGCAAGGAGTACGCCGCCAGACACTCAGCCTGCGGCTGGTCTTAGCGCAGATACCGCTGTGCAAGCTATCCCCTTGCAAAACGCGCTGGAGTTCGTAAAATCAAGGCTGTGAAGCTAACCCGACAACAATTCTCGCTCCGATTTGCCTTGCCGTTGTGCATGGCAGGCCTTTTATTTGCTTGCGCCGCACAGGCGGGCGGACAAATTTACACGCCGCTTTCCGCCAGTGTGCGGGCAGGAATGCAACGCAGTGTATCGGATCAGGCTTCATCCAAACTGGCTTTCGCAACACAGTATGAAGCGGACGTCTGGCTGAATGAAATGTCGCGCCGTTTGCAAAAAAAATTACCTGACGCGGCCTATCGCATGGATTTTCTCAAGACCGTGCATTATGAGGCCGCCCGCGCTGGTCTTGATCCCGAATTGGTATTGAGCTTGATCGAGGTAGAAAGCGGATTCAAAAAATATGCAGTCTCCCACGTAGGCGCACGCGGTTATATGCAGGTCATGCCGTTCTGGGTAAACGAAATTGGCACGAAAGAACAAAACCTGTTTCATTTGCGCGCCAATCTACGCTACGGTTGCACCATCCTGCGTCATTATCTGGATATCGAAAAAGGTGATTTGTATCGCGCGTTGGGGCGTTACAACGGCACGTTAGGCAAGCCGGAATATCCCAATCTGGTGCACGCAGCATGGCGCAATCATTGGGCCATGCTGCCCCGCCGTAAAGACAGCAACTATTACTCGCTGGCCAATTGATCTATTGATCCATCTGGTAATCCTTCATC
This sequence comes from Gallionella sp., assembly GCA_025362155.1. GTDB lineage: Bacteria > Pseudomonadota > Gammaproteobacteria > Burkholderiales > Gallionellaceae > Gallionella. The sequence goes on from JANYHX010000253.1 coordinate 7,981, forward strand.
CTGTAATATTTCAGTCGGCAGTTTGCTGCAATATTGCTTTACTATTCGTCAATCTGACAGGCAGCGTCTTTAAATCTGATCGGCGCGCTCAAACACGAATGAACAATTAATTTCAGATGAGTAAACCAAAATCAATTCAATCCCGGCCTGGTTTTCTACCCACCCTGTTGGGCATAGCTGTGGCCATGCTGGGCATCACTGTGCTGCTCGGATGGCTATTGCATGTTCGCGCCATGGTCGAAATCAGAGCTGGCTACGTGGCAATGGTTTTCAATACCGCGCTGTGCTTCACGCTTACCGGGAGTGCATTGGCCCTGCCAGGATTGTTGGGAAAACCGCTGCCGAAATTCCAGGTGCTGGTGGGTAGCTCTATCTTTATTCTGTGTGCACTGATCTTTACTGAACATCTCTTCGACATAGCCTTGGGTATCGATTGGGCGTTCCTGCATACCTGGCTAGGCGATGGCAATATCCGTCCCGGCAGGCTGGCGCCCAATACAGCGATTGGATTTATGCTGATCGGTGCAACGTTGATTGTGATGAATCATGTATCGAACAAATGGCAAGCATCGGCGGTACTCATCTTGACTTTTAGCGTCCTGGCGATTGGTCTGACGGGTCTGATCGGCTATACCTTGGCACCCGATGTACTATTTGGCTGGGCGCGCTCGGCGCGTATGGCGGTTCATACCGGGCTAGCCATGATAGTGACCTCTATAGCGCTGTGGCTAAGTTGGTATAACGCTGAGTGGTACCGTTCCCGAAACTACTTTCGGGACGATGAGAAGATAGGATTCATCGGTGCAGCCATCCTTATCGTCGTGACGATCGTGGCAGGAATGACGGGCTTTGTCTTTCAACAGCAAATACTGGAAAGCACCTTAAGAGAAAGCCTGCACGCCAAGCTTAAAAGCCGGGTAATCCTGTTTGAAACGGTTGTTCAACAAGGGATTGTTAATGCCAATAACGCGAGTAGAGCATTTGATTTACCTGCGCGGTCTTCGGTATTCGATCGACCTGCAGTGATCCAACACTTTACCAAGACTGCGGATAGTCTATTGATTAACGGATTTCGCGCAATAGCTCTGTATGATTTAAAGGGTAAACAGATAGTGAAAGTCGGCATCTTGGCACGCACCCCTGAAATAGTAGCCGACTTGCACACTCCCATGCCTGCCCGGCTTTTATGGGATGGTGACCTCTATCTTCAAACGGAAACCCCTATACAGGACAAAGGCGTAATCGTCGCCAAAATGCTGGCCGAGCAACCGTTATTTGCGCTGCGCCAGGAAATTTTTGATACGGATGGGCTGGGAAATACTGGCGAGATCGCGATTTGCAAGAGCGAAGGTGCCGAATTATTCTGCTTTCCTGAAGGCGCTAACCCACATGCTTTCAGAATTAAGAGTCAAAATACCTCTGGCCAGCCTTTACCGATGAGTTATGCGGTGGTTGGCAAGTCCGGAATTATCGCCAGCGTGGACTACCACGAAAAAAATGTAATGGCGGCTTACAACCCGCTTGCTCCAGGGCTGGGGCTGGTTGTGAAACAGGAGACTGCCGAGCTCTACCATGTCATACGTGATCAGCTGAAGACAGCCGTACCCGACCTACTGCTCTTGGTCGTGCTCGGCGTGCTGTTCCTGCGCTCTCAGGTAAAGCCCCTGGCTACCAGACTGATTGTGTCCGAACGCAAGGCCATCGAAAAAGAGCTGGAGACCAAAGCTGTCATGACCAGTGTGGGTGAAGGTATTATCATCATCGATCAGGACAGTCTTATCGAATCGTTCAACGCGGCCGCATCAACAACATTCGGCTATGCGGCGGAAGAAGTAATAGGCAAAGGAATAAAAATGTTAATGCCTTCAGAGATGCGCGATCTCCACACCCAAGGTATGCATCGGTATCTCCACGGAGGCGAGCCGCATGTAATCGGCCGACAAGGCGTAGAGTTGTCCGGTTTGAGAAAAGATGGGTCAACCTTTCCCATCGAGCTGACTGTCAATGAAATTCGTCTGGATCATCGCCGCTTATTCGTGGGTATCGTGCGCGACATCACCGAGCGAAAACAG
>JANYHX010000313.1 GCA_025362155.1 Gallionella sp.
ATAAGCCGATTAGTCGGTAAGGTTGTAAATGGTTACTAATACGGCCTTATAATTTGCCTGCACAGCCTCCCGTTTGTATTGTTACGAACAAAAAGATTTACTGATATAGTTATACCGACATTTTTTACAAAGCCCTCTATCTGAGATGAGTATTCATCAATACCAGAACCCTCCAATTATGGAGGCTGTCTGCGAGCTACGTTTTGCACCAGGAAGTGACTGGGATTTATCTTATCCTTGGCTTTACTATGAAAAAATCAAAAGTACTTATGTTGGCAAGCCACGAGAACAAAAATTATTAAGCTTAGAGCCAAATGCAACTGGCTCACCTTCTGTTATTGAACAATCAAAAATCCAATTTCCTATGGAAGGAGATACTGGGCTACTTGCTATTGGCCAAGATGTTTTGAGCGTTCATGTTAACCGCCCTTACCCTGGCTGGAATGCATTCAGAAGCAGAATTGAGAGTGCACTTAAGGAATATGTTGTAGTTGCAAGTCCCATTGGCCTAAGGAACATAGGGCTGCGCTATATTAATCAAGTAATAATTCCAGGGGCTCAAACAAATGTCGCAGACTATTTTATTTTTCCTCCGGCAAACATACTTCCGTTAGAGTGCAGTGTAGATAATTTTATGTGCCGGAATGAATATATATATAAAGACGAACCTATTAGATTTGCTCTTGCATTTGCACGTACAGAACCACCCGCAGGAATGGAAGGAATATCGGCTTACTTGCTTGATGTTGATATGACTTGGCAATGGCCATCAGAGCCTTTGTCGATAGAATCTGCAATGAATAAAGTTGATGAGCTGAGACGAAGAGAAAGAATTATTTTCGAGGGACTGGTTACCGATAAAGCTAGGGGAATATTCGATGCTGAATGACAATGTTTATGCAAAGTACAAATTCGCAAGCGACGCCTCAGGCGGTCAAAGAATACCGGGATTTGAAAGGGGCGGTAAGTTTATTACGCATACTGCCAAATTGTCTCCAGCGGATAACAGTTCGCCTGTGGCAAATATCACTATTTGCGGCACAAGTTCATATGTAAAAATTATACCGAACACAGTTTCGATGGGGAATCTCAATCAAGGTTTTTTTACGATTAGTGAAGGTTTGCCGTTTTCAGAACAAACACCCGTTGCCGCAATTAACGTTCACTCACTTAATTCCTTCGGTGTCATTTCAAAGTTGACGGGCACCACAATAAATAGTGTTCTTAGTATTCGTAAGGCAACCCCAATTTTTAAAGAAACTACTGTAGAAAAGTTTGACAACTTGATGGAAGAATGGCGATCCACTCGAAACCCAATAGACTCAGGCATAGAAATGTTTACCAATGCTGCTTACCAGAAAATCATAGGCATGGGTCATGAAGTGGTTCCGCTCATCTTAAAAGAATTGGAAGTAAATGTTGACTACTGGTTTTGGGCGTTAAAAGCGATTACTGGCAAAGACCCTGTGCCACCTGCTCACAGAGGAAGACTAAAGCTTATGGCGAGAGACTGGTTAAGCTGGGCAAAAAAACAAGGCTATCAGTGGTAAATGCTCCATCTAATTCCTCAGGTACAAGCACACTTTCCTAGTCTAGCAGCCACAAACCATTCCATTACAAGCCCTCAAGACCCTCAGTACAATTGTATTGCATGGGCTGCAGGCGAAGACGACGTTCGGTGGTGGCCAGACCCAATGTATATCTTGCACTGGCCAGATGGTGTGCCACGTTTGGAAACCATTGCCGCATTTATTCAAGCATATTCAACCATAGGTTACGCGCCATGTTCAGATGGGAATATTGAACAGGGGTTTGAGAAAGTAGCTCTATATGCCCTCAACGGAAAGCCAACTCATGCAGCTCGGCAGCTAAGCAATGGGGAGTGGACCAGCAAACTTGGCCCGCAATGGGACATCAGCCATACCATAAATGCGCTCGATGGCCCATCGTATGGTTCAGTTGTTCAATATCTAAAGAGGCCAATGAATTAAAAGTGAGCTAATGGGGTCACACACTTGGCTAAATCTATTTGGCGATCTGGAGCAATCAAGAGTGGCCAATACGGTCAAACGCATTTTTAAAATCAGCAACGGTTCGATCAACGTTCAGCAATTTTTCCAGGCCAAATAAACCCAACCTGAATGTCCGGAAGTCGGGTCTTTCATCGCATTGCAGCGGCACGCCCGCTGCGATCTGCAATCCTTCCTGAAGAAATTTCTTGCCGTTCTGAATGTCAGGGTCGGATGTATAGCTCACCACTACCCCGGGCGATTGAAAGCCCGGCGCTGCAACGGACGTGAAGTTTTTCGATTCCAGCAAGGCACGCACCTTTTTGCCCAGATCGATCTGTCTTGCCTGGGCTGTAACGAAGCCGAGCGCTTGTGTTTCTTTCATGTTGTCGCGCAATATCTTCAAGGCGTCAGTCGGCATGGTCGCGTGGTAAAGATGGCCGCCATTTTCATAAGCCTCGATGATCTGCAGCCACTTTTTCAAGTCCATCGCAAAACTGTTGCTTTGCGTATGATCGATCTTCGCGCGCGCGCGTTCGCCCAGCGCGATCATTGCGCAGCACGGTGAACTGCTCCATCCTTTTTGTGGCGCCGAGATCAGCACGTCGACTTTGCATTGTTTCATGTCGATCCACATCGCGCCCGAGGCGATGCAGTCCAGAACAAATATTCCGTCGACAGATTCAACCGCTGCGCCGATCGCTTGCACATAGTCGTCCGGCAGGATGATCCCGGAGGATGTTTCAACATGGGGCGCAAACACAACTGCCAGCTTTTCCTTTTTTATGAAGGCGACGACTTCCTCGATCGGTGGCGGCGCAAAACAGCCTGTGGTGGAGTTGTCGGTCTGCCTTGCTTTAAGCACATGGGCA
>JANYHX010000028.1 GCA_025362155.1 Gallionella sp.
TGGCGAGGTTGTAGCGTTTTCCGTCTACACCCGGCAGATCAAAATCACGCGCCTTCCAGCCGAAATCGCATAAAGGTGGTTGCAGACTGACCATTGCATAATTCCTGACAATATTTTTTAGGATCGTTATATTATCACGACGGCATTCTTATTCAGGGCACCTCTAAAAATTCAAAATCCTAAGCCAGACAAGGCGAGAAAAAAATTTTGGCGCGCCACATACGTTATGATATGTAAGCGTTAAAATTTTTTGAGCAACGCAGTATCGCGACGGAGTTTGGATTTTTAGAGTTGCCCTTCATTGTTCGCTGCCCATCATGCCACGATTCTATTGTTCTCCGCCCATATCGCTCAGCGGCTCGTTCGACCTCCCCCCGGATGCGGCTCACCACGCAGCGCGGGTGCTGCGTTTAAGGGTGGGTGATACCGTGGAAATATTCGATGGCCTGGGCAATGAATGCAGCGGGCGGATTAGCGACCTCACCGGCAGAAATGTCACCGTCGCCAACCTTGCCGCCACTGGCATGAACCGCGAATCGCCGTTGCATGTGGTATTGGCACAGGCGCTCACCAGCAGCGAGAAAATGGATTGGGTAATCCAGAAAGCCACCGAACTGGGGGTAACAGAAATCCAGCCTATCGACACCGCGCGCAGCGTGGCTAGATTGTCCGCCGAACGCGCCGCCAAGCGGCTGGAACATTGGCAGCAAGTAGCCATCTCTGCCTGCGAACAATGTGGCCGCAATATGTTGCCAAAAATACACGCACCGCTGGACATCATGGTGTGGCTGCAACAAACCATAGCGACGCCAAATACACAGATATTGGCTGCGAAATATATTTTGCAACCCGAGGGCGCAACTTCACTTCACGACCAAGCCGTACCACAAGGCAAAGTCGTATTGCTGGTCGGTGCGGAAGGTGGGTTTTCTGAAGCCGAAAGCACCGCAGCGTTACAGCGCGGATTTACCTCTGTTCGTTTAGGTGCACGCGTGATGCGCACCGAGACGGCTGCTATCGCGGGGCTGACCGTGTTGCAAACGCTGTGGGGGGATTTTTAACAAATCACACTACAAACTGTCCACGCAAAACACTAAAGACACAAAAAACTGCGTTCTCTTTTGCAGGTGGGTTGGCGGATTTTTGCGTAACCGCACCCCCGTTAATTGCATTGGAGTTGGAGCTTCAGAATGTCATCAAAAGGCGGTCACGTACCTCATGATCCTCAAGGCTTTTACCATCCATTTTGGAACCGTTTCAACATTGAACGACCTACGGTAACGAATTCTTCGCGTTCAAACAGGCCCATCAGGAATCGGAACATCGCAAAGTTTTCGTCCAGAGTACTTGGTGCCATCAATGCTCAGAACAACGTATATACCGCGAGCTTTGCAATCGGCGATAGTATCGAAGAGTCGTTGGAGCGAAAATACCTGCGCTCCGTACAAGATTGACTGGCTGTCTGCATAAGGAGGGTCGCAATAAACTAAATCCGCGCGTTGCGCTTGAGTCATTGCCTCGGCAAAATCCATATGCAGAAAGCGGGTGCCTTGCGTCCGCGCGTGCCAAATGTCTACACGCTTTGCAAAGCTTTCAGGCGGGACGGGATCATGTACCCCCACAGACGTGCTCATATATCCATCAATCTTGCGGAAACGAACGACACCCCCGCAGCAGATGCGGCAGATGAAAAAGCGAGAGTTCTATGTCAAGCTCCATCGCCCTCGCCCGACATGAGTTAGCAAACCTGTATCTCGTAAAATTTGGAGTTGCTGTCGAATCTTGTCTGTCACATGCCTGTTCTCGGGGTGGAGTCGGCCTAGCGTTTCGCTGTGCACATACATTTCCTCATTCGTAAACTCGGGTCGATTCAGACTTCGTGCAATGTTCAATACATCCAGTGTCCATCCTCGCTCCGGTGCGGCGATCTGTTTAAGCGGAAGCAGTCGTTGATACTGCGCCCTTACGCTAGAAGGCTGCACTGCCTGGCCGTCCAACACAAGATTGATTCTTGCTTCAGGCGGAATTCTGGAAAGGACAATGAAGCAACCAACCCAGCCTGCGCGACGGGCTGTTGCCGCAAGAGGCCTCCGGCTTTCGATAGCGGATGGGGGAAATGCAAAAGCGGGTATCAGTATGAGGTTCGCCACGCTCCATCCTGTCGGCCTGTAGTGCAACAGCAGTAGATTTGGCGCAGTATCGCTCATCAAGGCCGCCATCATAGTTTTGTACTCTCCGTCGATGACCCTTGATGTGAACGCAGACGACTTGCCTTTGAGTTGGTACGACTGCATGCATCGACGACATTTGAAATCAACCGCCCGCGTGTTCGCTGGGGACGGGGTAAGGCGTTCTTGTGAACACGCAGGGCAATACAGCTCTTCTGTGGCCCATCCTTCAGTGACAACTCGAGCACGCTGCGCGGGGCTCTTGTAACCAGTAGCCAAGTTGATGGGCATTTCGATGTTCATCGGCGGTCGCTGCCTATCTCTTTTTCGAAGAATGCGATCTCTTCGGTTAATCGGTCTTCAACGAATCCGGCAATGAATTCATCAAGTGTCTGCTTGATCTCGACACGTGAACTAAGTGCACGGCGATAGGCATCCCTGTATGCAGTGGCAAGATCAGAGTCGATCTTGATGGTGAGGGTTGGTTGCGAGGAAGGTATGCTCACTACAAATCTCCATATTTGTTAATGTAAGGAGTGGTTGGACGAGAAGTTCTTACTCGCCTTCCTGAGTTGGCTTTGGAATGGAAGGTCACCTATGAAGCATCACATCAATAGAGGCGCATTTAGTCATTTTGTTACCGTACCGGACTGCCTCATGTGAAGTTGTCTTGTCTCTGAAGGGTGGGGGACAGCGTCACTACACGTAAATCTAGCTTACGTGCTACAAAAAACATCACGCAGCATCTCAACCAGCTTTCCCTTGTTCCAAGGTATTTCTTTTTTTCTATTTTGCTTAAGGCAAGATAATTATCACCGTTTTAGGAATCGCTGGGCTGTTACGCAGCCATGAAGCCTGGCAATTTGGATGCCTTAACATCGAAGGATACCGTCGCCCTACATCCCAGCCGTCGGTTTTTAGCGCCGATCAGGCAATCAGCAAAATCGGCAGAAGTATCCTTCCACAGGAAAAGAGCTTCCTCAATGGACGGCTCATCCTCAAACTGGATATCGATCGCATCAAGTAAGCCAGAAATGGCTGCGATGATCTGATTCTTAGGTATAGCGTATCGGCTGCGTAGCACCCATTCTGATTCCATGAGAACCAATTGGTTTACCAAAACGCGGCGTCCGGCTGCAACTTCACGCTTGATCAGTTTGCGTGCCTTCTCAAACTGGGTTTCGTCGTCCCGAACCAGAAAACGAATGAGAACGTTGGTGTCGATGCCGAGCATCAACGTGACAGTTGCTCAACGGGAACAGGCTTTCGCCCCTTCTTGTGCAGTGTGCCCGCCAGTTCAGAAATGTTTTTGCTTTTCACGCGCATGACGACGGTGTCATCTGGCATCAACGTGAATGTCATTCGGTCTCCGGCCTTCATACGAAGACTATCCCTAATTTCCTTGGGAATGGTCGTTTGGCCCTTGCTGGTAAGTGTCGCATCGGTTGTCATCTCAAGCTCCTTTAATCCTTACATAGTAGATTATAGTAAGGATAATTAAAAAAGGCAATTGGGAAGAATTTCTGCCTGAACGTCCGCTATCTGGAACTTTCTCGAATGACCGTATCGGCACCAACCTGAACTTGAGCGCATATTACTTCGATCGTCGACAATGTGCCGTGAGTGGGTGCTCAGACATGTACAAAAGTTGGCCGCTTAAAGTCGTTCACATGGCAAAGATAAAGTCCGACTTTTAAGTAGTGCAAAACACATCGCGCATCATCCCGATCAGCTTTAGCGTGCGCAAATCACCAATGCGATAGAAGACCCGGTTCGCGTCCTTGCGTGTTGCCAAAACGCCTTTGTCGCGCAGTATGGAGAGGTGTTGTGAGATATTGCTTTGCGAGGTGCCGACCTGCTCTACGATGTCCTGCACACTGACTTCCTGATCGCCGAGTATGCATAAAATTTTCAGTCGCAACGGATGCGCGATGGCTTTGACAGCGCGTGCAGCTTGTTGGATGTCTTCATCCTTGTCTATCAGTTTATTTACCATATGTGTGTGCCGATTTCCCTAAATTGTCCTATCGAGCTACGCACTCTGCAGGACAAATTCGTCTAAAATGCGTCTTCCGTTAAATCATTATCCGCTTATATTCTACATCAATGAACGTTACCCCTGTTTTACTGATCATCCTTGACGGCTTTGGTTACCGTGAAGAGGCCGATTACAACGCCATTCTGGCCGCTCGCAAACCCAATTGGGATTGGCTTTGGCACGATTACCCGCATACCTTGATCAATGCATCGGAAAAATTTGTCGGCCTGCCTTCTCATCAAATGGGTAACTCCGAGGTCGGCCATCTCAATATCGGCGCCGGGCGCGTGGTGTATCAGGACTTAAGTAAAGTCGACGTAGAGATCGAGGACGGCGGTTTTTTTACCAATCCCGCCTTGAGCAACGCGGTTGCGTTAGCCAAACAAAACGGCAGCGCGCTGCACATCATGGGACTGCTCTCGCCAGGCGGTGTGCACAGTCACGAAAATCATATTTTCGCCATGTTGGAAATGGCGGCGCGGGCTGGGTTGAAAAAGGTCTATCTCCATGCCTTTCTGGACGGGCGCGATACCCCGCCTAAAAGTGCAGCTTCATCGTTGCAGCTGTTGCAGCAAAAATGTGCGACATTGGGCGTGGGACAAATCGCCAGCATCGTCGGACGCTTTTACGTGATGGACCGAGACAATCGCTGGGAACGGGTGCAACCTGCCTATGAATTGCTTACCGAGGGACGTGCCGCATACACCGCGACAGATGCATTGAGTGGATTGGAGCAGGCCTACAAGCGTGGCGAATCCGATGAGTTCGTCCAAGCCACCGCCATTGTTCCCCAGGGTGCGCACGCTATTACCATGCAGGACGGCGATGTAGCGATATTCATGAACTTCCGTGCTGATCGTGCCCGCGAAATCACGCGCGCTTTGACGGATAAAACGTTCAATGGATTTACCCGCACACACATTCCCAAGCTGGCTGGTTTTGTCACCCTAAGCCGCTATGGAGAAGAGTTTAATTTTCCTTGCGCTTATACCCAAGTGCCTATTCATAACGGCTTCGGTGAATATGTTTCCAACCTTGGATTAAAACAATTGCGTATCGCCGAAACCGAAAAGTATGCGCATGTCACTTATTTTTTCAACGGCGGCAGAGAGCAGCCCTACCCCGGCGAAGACCGTATTTTGGTGCCTTCGCCCAAGGTTGCCACCTATGATCTGAAGCCGGAAATGAGCGCATTCGAGGTGACCGATAAACTTGAAGCGGCGATCTTGAGCCGCCAGTATCAAGCCATTATCTGCAACTATGCCAACGGCGATATGGTAGGCCACAGCGGCAATATGGCGGCGGCCATACTGGCCATTGAGGCGCTGGATATTTGTGTCGGACGTGTGGTCAAGGCGATGCAATCCATAGGCGGCGAAGTCATCATCACTGCGGATCATGGCAACGCCGAGCAAATGATAGACCATGCCACGCACCAGGCGCATACCGCGCATACCCTCAACCCGGTGCCTTTTCTGTACATTGGCCGCAAAGCCAGGCTGGAAGATCATGGCGCGTTGCGCGATCTCGCACCCAGCTTGCTGGCCATGATGGGCTTGCAGCAACCCGCGGAAATGACTGGGCATAGCTTGATTCAGATGACAGGGGACAAATGACCGTTGTCACAGGACGGATGGTCGTGTGGCTGCGCCACGGAGCAGTTTGGTCTTTATCTGTCTGCTGTCTGCTGTCCTCTATCATCTGTAGCGCCGGCAAACAGGAAGAACTGGAAAATCTGCGCAAGCGCATCGCAGCCATGCAACGTGATATGGATCAAACCAGCGAATCAAAGGTGGAGGCAGCGGATGAATTGCGGGAATCTGAACGTGCCATTAGCACCAGCAATCGCAAACTGGCAGAACTCGCCGCATTGCAACATGCCGCAGATCAAAAACTCGCTGTTTTACAAGGGCAACATAAAAAGCTCAGTGCGAGCATAGCGGAGCAACAAACCTTGCTGGGCAAATTGTTGTATCAGCAATATCGCGGTGGCAAGCAGGAATATCTCAAGCTACTACTGAATAATCAGGATCCCAACCAGGTCGCCCGTGACCTGCATTATTACCAATACATTGCCCGCAACCGCGCAAGTCGGCTGGCTCTGCTGCGCGAAAATATCACCGAACTGGGGACTATAACTACATCGACTCGTGCACAGCGCGCCGAACTGGCTGCATTACGCGATGAGCAGGCCGCGCAAAAAAAGACCCTGGAAAATGAGCAGCACATCCGGCAACGAATGTTGGGCAAAATCTCGCAGCAATTACATGAACAACGCCGCGAGATCACTCGTTTGCAACGCGATGAGAGCCGTCTGGCACAACTGGTTCGGAGAATCACAAAAATGCTGGCTCAACCTAAATCAAAATCGCTATTCCGCAATGATAATCTCCCCGACAACCGCTTTGATGGCAACCCGTTTGATCAGCTGAAAGGCAAGCTGACATTGCCTGTCAGGGGTGAAATCACCAATCACTTTGGTGCACGCCGACCAGATAGTACCGTGGAATGGAAAGGTTTATTTGTGAAAACTTCTGCCGGTCAAGCTGTCAAAGCGGTGGCAGCCGGACAGGTAGTATTTGCAGATTGGCTGCGAGGGTTTGGCAACTTGCTGATTATCGACCACGGTCAGGGCTATATGAGTTTGTATGGCAACAACGAAACGCTCTATAAGCAGGTCGGCGATGTGTTGCATGGCGGTGATACCATTGCGGCAGTCGGGAATAGCGGCGGTAATGAAGATTTCGGTTTATACTTTGAGTTGCGCCATGAGAGCATACCGCTCGATCCAATAAAATGGCTGGCAACAAAATAACATTGAGGGAATTATGCGTCTTCTGGAAAAAGCGGGTTTGATCAGTCTGGGTTTGATTGCGGGTGTAACTGCGAGCCTGCATTTTGCAGCGGTCGCTGACAAGGAAACACTTTCCACGCCCCTGCCTATCGAGGAATTGCGTGCCTTCTCAGAGGTATTTGGCCGCATTAAAAGCGACTATGTCGAACCGGTTACCGACAAAAAATTAATTAATGACGCGATCGCGGGCATGTTGAATGGTCTGGATCCGCATTCCGCTTATCTGGATGCAGATGCGTTCAAAGAATTGCAAGTCGGCACACACGGTGAATTTGGTGGACTGGGTATTGAAGTAGGCATGGAGGATGGCGTGGTGAAGGTCATTTCCCCGATTGAAGATACCCCGGCCTATCACGCCGGCATCAAGAGCGGCGACTTCATCATCAAGCTGGATGATACGCTGATCAAGGGTATGGCTCTGAATGACGCGGTTAAACGTATGCGTGGCAAGCCCGGCAGCAAGGTAGTGCTGACCATTATCCGCAAGGATGAGCCCAAGCCGCTTGAGATTACCTTGACACGCGCCGTCATCAAAGTACAAAGCGTGAAATCCAAGCTGGCCGAGCCGGGCTATGGCTTTGTCCGCGTCACACAATTCCAGGAAATGACTGGCCAAAATCTTGCTGCTGCGCTGGAAAATCTGGTGAAGCAAAACAAGGAGCCCTTAAAAGGATTAGTGCTGGATTTGCGCAATGATCCGGGCGGGTTATTAACCAGTGCTGTGGCTGTATCCGCTGCTTTCCTGCCCAAGGACACGCTGGTGGTTTACACCGAAGGCCGCATCGAAGAGGCGAAAATGCATTTGACTGCCAGCCCGGAAAATTATTTGCACAATAGGAGTGAGAGTGATTATGTGCAAGCCATACCAGCTTCTATTAAAAGCGTCCCTATGGTAGTGCTGGTCAATGCCGGCTCCGCCTCCGCCTCGGAAATTGTTGCCGGCGCGCTGCAAGATCATAAGCGCGCGGTCATTATGGGTGTGCAAACTTTCGGCAAAGGATCTGTGCAAACGGTGTTGCCATTGGGCAACAATACCGGCATCAAACTTACCACCGCGCGGTACTACACGCCGGGTGGACGTTCCATACAAGCCAAAGGTATCGTGCCGGATATAGTGGTGGAAGATCCTGCTACAGCAGGACGTGACAGCGGCATATTCCGCCTGCGTGAAGCTGATCTGGACAAGCATTTAATCAATGACAAAATTTCTGACGAAAAGCCTGCTATCCCAAGCAAGGACAAGCCTGCTCCCGATAGCAAAGAAGACACGTCGAAATTCATTCCTACGGAATTCGGCTCAAAAAATGACTATCAGCTTAATCAGGCATTGAATCTCCTGAAAGGA
>JANYHX010000137.1 GCA_025362155.1 Gallionella sp.
CCAGACATCGGCGTCGCTCATACTATCGCTAACGGCCATGCCTCTTTCTCTGGCTTTGGCGAGTATTCGTTCCCGGTTCAGTCCGGCACCATCATCGGATACTTCAAGAATAATGCTGCCGCCCTGATGCGCTGCCCGCAAAGTAATAGTGCCTTGCGGGTCTTTGCCTTGAGCGATACGTTCAGCAGGCGTTTCAATGCCATGATCCAGACTGTTACGCACCAGATGGGTAATCGGATCGCTGATTTTCTCTATCAATCCCTTATCCAACTCGGTATTTTCACCGATAATTTTGAGCTGCACTTTTTTGTTGAGCTTGACCGCATTGTCACGTACCACACGCTGGAAGCGGCTGAACACCAGGCTGATCGGCATCATGCGCATCGACATGACAGACTCTTGTAGATCGCGGGTATTGCGTTCAAGCTGTGCCATCCCGCTCAGCAAACGCTCGTAAATTACCGGATCCAGATGGGATATGGTTTCTGTCAGCATGGCTTGGGTGATGACCAACTCGCCGACCTGGTTAACGAGGTTGTCGACTTTCCCCACCCCGACGCGGATGGAATTTTCGCCTACGGTGGCAACAACAGCACGGTCGGTAGCGCGCCGCCCGGGGACATCATCTTGCCGCGAGGACAAGGCAGGTGCTGGCACATAAGGCCGGTTTTCCATTTCGGTGAAGAAGCCATAGCCCTGTGCATTTTCGACCCCTGATCTGATTGCCTCAGGCTCTTCGAAAAAACCATAGCCCTGTGTATTTTCTACGCCTGATCGGATTGCTGCAGGTTCGTCGAAAAAACCATAGCCCTGCATCTTTTCGGCTTCAGATTTAATACCATCCGTTTCAGCGAAAAAGCCATAACTTTGATCCTCATCCGCACTGGGATTACTGCCCGACTCGGCAGCCGCGCTTGAAGTGCTTTGCCTTGAGTCCTCTGCGGTCAGCACTGGCGGCGTCCCCTTTACGGGGGCTTGAGGCGACCCTTCCACTGTACCCGCAAGGGGCACGCCGGTGGGTACCCCGTCGCTGTGCGCCGACCCTTCCACTGTCAGTTTTTCCAGCTTGGCGCAGATAGCTATTGAGACCGCTTCATCGGCAATGCTGCCATTTTGATGGGCTATCAGCAAGCCACGCAACGCATCGCCCGCATGCAGGAAGGCGTCCACCATATCGTGTGTCAGGGTTATTTCATTTTTGCGAACACGATCCAGCAGGGTTTCCAAAATGTGGGTCACCGCTGCCATGTCAGTAAAACCGAATGTGCCGCTGCCCCCCTTGATGGAATGCGCGGCGCGAAAAACGGCATTTAACTGGTCGGGGTCAGGCGCATCAAGGTCAAGTGCAAGCAACAGGGCTTCCATACTCGCGAGATGTTCTGCGGCTTCATCAAAGAACACCTGATAAAACTGGCTCATGTCTATGGACATTGGCTTTTTCCCTAGGGTTACGGTGTGGGGAAATTCGGGCTGGGTATGCGTTCAATTCCTTAGCTATCTAGCCCACGCTAACCAATTACCTTTTTGACGACTTCCAGTAATTTATGGGGATCAAACGGCTTGACCAGCCACCCGGTAGCACCCGCAGCCTTGCCTTGCATTTTCATCGCATCGCTGGATTCAGTAGTCAACATCAGAATCGGCGTAGCCGAAAATTCCGGCAAACCGCGCAAGGTTTTAATCAAGGTCAAACCATCCATATTGGGCATGTTCTGGTCGGTCAGTACCAGGTTAATGACATGCGCATTGGCTTTCGCCTTGGCTAGCCCTTCCACACCGTCAGCTGCCTCTATCACGATGTAGCCGGCAGATTTAAGAGTAAAAGCCACCATTTGTCGGATGGAGGTAGAGTCATCAACAGCTAAAATAGTTTTGGCCATTTTTTCCCGCTCAGTTTAAATGGTTAAGGTAATTGAAAGTTGCCGCGAATCACATTGCATTAATTACCTAAAAATTGCAATTGACCATTTTACAAAATTAGAACAGTTCGATGTCGCCAGTACCGAAATCCTTCTGCGCAACCGGGTTGGCTTTTTGTTTGTCCAGCGAGGTGACGTGTTTGTCCAGCAGGCGGTTATACGCGGCAATTTGTGCCAGATATTCACCCTGATTCGGGTTGCCCGGTCCCTTGCCCATTTCATTGGCAACTTCCTGCAAAGCACTCATGCGCAAGCGAGCATGTTCAATCAACTGCGAACTCATGTCCTGGAATTGCAATGTGGAAATCACCACCAGCACGTTCTGTTCGACGTTGGTGCTGATGAGGTTCAACTCAATGGCATTCTTGGCGACTACCTCATTAAACGCGGCCAATTCTGGCATGATGGTACGCACCTGCTGATTGGATTCCATCGCGGCAGCGCGGTCGTCTGCAGGAATGCGACTGATAGTATATTCGGCGGCATTCACCGAACTGCTGACTTTGCCGACCACCTCGCGTATCTGCTTGCTGAAAACATTGGTATGCTCCGAAAGCTCCCGTACCCCATCGGAGATCAAAATAAAATTGCTGACCAGTTTGCCTATGGCATCGCTAAGTATGGCTTGGGTATTTCCCAGCTCGGTATGTGCTGAACTAAGCTGCTCGGCTATTTCATTACCCAGTTGAACATGGAAAGCGCTACTTTCCTGAAGTGACGAATTAGCTGTTTTTTTATTGTCATTAACCTGTTTGAATAAATATCCCAGACAAACCGCCAAGGCCAAAAGCAACAGCGCGTCGGCGAGCAGATATTTCGCGTTGTGGAAATATAATAGTGCATCTCCACCCAGCAAAATGCCGCAGACGAATGCGCCAATTAAAGCAACGCGCGAATAATTTATCATGATTTGTGAACCTCTGAGTTCTGCTCAAACGTCAATGCATTTTACATTGAGGCTAGCTTATTTCCCCGCCCTGGATATTACGCAGTTTAAGATGGAACCACAATAACTGAGTCAAATGACGTCAAGCTGAAACAGCTACTTCATGAACAAAATCCCTGTGCAATGCAGTATGGACGTGCTTGAGTAATTCTGCATCCGTGTAGGGTTTGGTTAAATAAAAATCCACGCCCGCCCGTGTCGCTTGCTCGCGGTGCTTTTCCGTCGAGCGCGAGGTAACCATGATAATAGGCAGATGTCGCGT
>JANYHX010000140.1 GCA_025362155.1 Gallionella sp.
GCTACTGCGTGTGCTGGAAAATGGCGAATATCAACGCGTCGGAGAAACCACCATGCGCAAAAGCCGCGCACGCATCATCGCCGCGACCAATCAAAACCTGCGCACCAACGTCAGAGTAGGCACATTTCGCGCTGACCTTTATCATCGTTTGAATGTCTTCTCCATCACCGTTCCGCCGTTACGCGAGCTGGGGGCGGACAAGCTGCTTCTGCTCAATCACTTTCGTGCTTACTATGCGCAACAGATCAAGCAAGCGCCCTTTGAGTTATCGTCCGACGCATTACAAAGCTGGGAACACTACAGCTTCCCGGGCAATACCCGGGAATTACGCAATATCGTCATCCGGCTGGCTACAAAATATCCGGGGAAGATGGTCAACAAGACGCAATTGCAAGATGAATTCGACCCGCTGGAAATATCACCATATCCGCAAAACTACAGCATCGCAGAATCTTTAAAACAACAACTCCAGCAAGGAAATTTTAGTCTGGATGAGTATATGCAAAAGCAAGAGGGGGCATTCATTTCTACGGCACTGGAATTGGCTAAAGGCAACATCAGCGAGGCCGCCAAGCTGCTCGGCATCAACCGCACCACATTGCACAGCCGTATTGCTGCGCATGAAAAATTTAGCGAAGAATAGGATTATTCAGTTATGTATTTAGAGCACTTCGGGCTTACCGAGCCGCCATTCAGAATTACCCCCGTCACGGTATTCTTTTTTTCCGGCGCCAATCGCGGCGAAATTCTGGATGCGCTAATCTACTCCATCTCTGAGGTCGAAGGCATTATCAAGGTCAGCGGCGAAGTCGGCAGCGGCAAAACCATGTTGTGCCGGATGTTGCTGGAGAAACTCCCCAAGCACATTGAGACCATTTATCTGGCCAACCCCAGCTTGTCGCGTGAAGAAATGTTGTATGCAATTGCCGACGGACTCGGGCTAAGCATTGAAGGCCAGCGTGTTGGCATTATCATGCAAAATATCCAGAACAAGCTCGAGGAAAAAGCCCGCGAGGGCAAGCGTATCGTCGTGCTGGTGGACGAAGCGCATGCCATGCCGCCGGACACGTTGGAAGAATTGCGCCTGCTGTACAACCTGCAGGTGGGTAATGCCAAACTGTTGCAAATTGTCCTGTTCGGCCAACCGGAATTGAATGCCAAGCTGGATCAACCGAACATGCGCCAGCTCAAGGATCGCATCGCGCATCACTTTCATATGCAACCGCTGTCGCGTGGCATCCTGGAAAATTATCTGATGTTTCGCATGCGTGCGGCTGGTTACCATGGGCCGAACATTTTTTCGTCGGCTGCCATCAAACTTATTGCCGCCGCGTCCAATGGACTAATGCGCCGCGTTAATATCCTTGCCGATAAATCATTATTGGCCGCCTTTGTTGAAGATACCCACAACATTGAAGCGCGACATGTGCAGGCGGCGATGCGCGATAGCGAACTCAAAACGACGCCCGTTTTGCCGGGCAAAAAAATGTTGTGGGCAAGCACGGCTGCCGTATCGCTGTTATTGGCATTATTGGCAGCATGGTGGATACTGGATAAACCGCCAATGTCCCTGCGGCATAATGAGGGCACACCATTACCCTTGGCAACACAGTCGGCAGCACCTCCAATGGCGACTCAGGCAATGATAGCGCTACCGAATAATATGCCAGCATCAATACCTGCTATCGTACCTCGTCAACCGCTGGCCCCGCCTACAGTGGCGGTGGCCATCTCGCCGCCTACGCCTATTGCTATGAGCAGCGACCCGGCGAGCAAAAAATCAAGCCTGTTTGAACAACGTCTGGCGGCGGGAAAATTATTGCTTGAGCAGAAAAAAGCCATCGCAAGCATCCAGCTTTTTTATAACGAAGAAGTGAATCCGACCCGGATTGAAGGATTTCTGAAACGCGCAAACGCACTAGGCAAACTTTCCGAAATTTATTTACTGCCCGCCAGGTTTGGCGGAAAAAATGGCTTGCGCATCCTCTATGGCGCATACCCTTCGATTGAGGCAGCCCACCGTGCGGTTAAAGAATTACCCGCACGCTATCAAGAAGCTTTCGCCACTTCGACCTACATTTTTTGAAGGGCACCTGAGAAGTTAATGATATGGCATATGGCATGTTGAGCATTATCTGCAAAGCTGTTAGGCTACAAAGCAATTATCAAGAGGGGAGAAGCATGCGTTTACGCCATATAGTTTATCTCTGTGTTATTGGGATGATACTGGCCGGTTGCGGAACGAAACCGATTAAACCTGCCGAGCAGCATCTACAGCAAGCAGACACGCAAGCGCCCAGCGAAAGCAGCATTCCTCCACCCATCACAGAATCCGTTGTGCTACCGCCGCCCAAACCGGCGAGTAAAGTTGCCACCTATAGCGTCGTAGTCAACAACGTGCCGGCCCAAGAGATTTTATTCGCATTGGCACGCGACGCAAAAATCAATCTCGATATTCAATCCGGCATCCAGGGAACGGTGACGGTGAACGCTATCAACCAGACGCTCCCGCAAATTCTCACGCGCATTGCCAAGCAAATAGATATGCGCTATGAACTGAATAACGGTACCTTGACCGTAATGCCGGATACTCCCTACTTGCATAGCTACAAGATCGACTATGTGAACATGGCACGCGACTCGGATGGGACGACGTCCAATGCCACGCAAGTGGGTTCCAGCTCATCCGGCAGCGCAACCGGGACCAACAGTTCTGGCAGCAATAATTCATCTCTTACTATCAAGAATTCGTCCAGGAATCACTTCTGGGAAACCTTGATCCAGAACATCAAGGATATTTTGCATGAGACCGACAAAATATTACCTGAGGGTTCCAGTGAGACCTCGGTGCAACAAGTCAGGGCTGCTAGCAGCACCGGAACCGGTGTGCAGCCCGCCAGCGGCACCAAGAAATCCGCCCCCAAGAGCGGCTTTGAAAACAGTCCCAATCCGATCAACGTAGAAGAAGGCGGCATGACCGTCACCAAGCGCAACACTTTCCGCGAGGCGGCTTCTGTCATCGCCAACCCGGAGAACGGCATCATCACGGTGCGCGCCACCGGGAAACAGCATGAAAAGATCCAGGAATTCATCGACCAGGTCATGGCCAATGCACAACGCCAGGTGTTGATCGAGGCGACTGTCGTGGAAGTGCGCTTGAACAACCGGTACCAGCAAGGCATCAACTGGTCGCGACTACTCACCGGCACAAAAGGCTTTGCGTTAAGCCAAGCTGTTACTAATTTCCAGACACAACAGACGAATAGTTTAGCTTCGACGGCTGGCAGACTGGCCATCAGCTACCTCAATCCTACCTCCAAGTTTGGCAACATCGCCGCATCGGTACAACTGCTGGAACAGTTCGGCAATGTCAAAGTCTTGTCCAGCCCCACACTAAGCGTAATGAACAACCAGACCGCGATGCTGCGTGTGGTGGATAACAATGTGTATTTCATCGTCAATTCAACCGTTACGCCGAACACAGTCGCAGGTGGCCTACCAATTATTGCGTATACGACCACCGTCAATACCGTGCCCATTGGCTTCACCATGAGCGTTACGCCGCAGATCAACGACAGCGACACCGTGCTACTCAATATTCGCCCATCGATTACGCGCCTGCTCACGCCAGCCAACGACCCCACTCCGGGACTGGCCTTTCAAAACTCGATTCCGCAAACCTCGACACGTGAAATGGAGTCAATACTGAAAATCGAAAACAACCAGATCGCCGTTCTGGGCGGACTGATGGAAGACAACATAAACAAGAACACCAATGAGGTTCCGTTGCTGGCCCGCATTCCGTTATTTGGCAATCTGTTTCAAAATCGTGATGACACGACTACTAAAACCGAATTGGTGATTTTCCTGCGCCCGGTTGTCATTAAAAACGCCAGTGTCGACGCCGATTTCAGGGAGTTCCGCAACAATTTGCCGGATCAAGATTTCTTTAAAGAATCCGCCAGCGGTAAACCCTGAACATGAGCCTGTTATTGGACGCCCGTAAAAAATCACAGCAAGCTCTCTCCGCAACAGGTGGGGAGGGCAACTCTGCTGGACGTGAGTTGAGTTTGGAGCCGCCTCTTGGCTCCGTTGCGCAATCCACAATTACCTCGTCAGCGGCCTCATTGGCTGCTGACCCTGCCATCGATAATCAGGCACGCAGAGCCGGACAAAACTTATTCAAGGCAAAGTCCGCTGTTCCATCACATGCGCGCGCCAGCATCAATCGTAATTTACTGGTAGCGCTGGGCGTCACGATTTTAATCCTCGTGGCTGGAGCAGGTTATGTGTGGTACATCATTTCGCCGGGTAATTCCCAGCCCACGCGTCCTATGCCAGCCCCTGTGCCGCATCAGGAAGCCCTGCTTTCAACAGCGCCGCCGCAAAATAATTTAGTGCCTGAAATTGTTTCGCCATATAGCGCTGCACAAGAGCCATCCCACATTTCAAAACTACCGCATGTCCGAAAGCCTTTCGCCAAGGCAGTGTCAGCATCTCCACAAGCGCAGAAAAACAATCCGGTGCATATTATTGAGCAGCATCAGGATGAACCTATTGATGCGTTGCTCAGCAATGCCTATCTTGCTTATCGCAGTGGAAAACTTGAACAAGCGCAACAACTGTATCGCGAGGCACTTGATCTGGACTCAGATAATACTGACGCATTACTCGGGCTGGCCGTCATCGCGCAACGGCGCGGCGCGGATAGCATGGCGGCACACTATTACGCAAAGGTCATGGCGCTCGACCCGCGCAACGCCGTGGCCAATGCGGGGATGTCCGCTTTAACTGCCGATAGCAATCGTGAAAGCCGCCTAAAAACCTTGCTCAATGAACAACAGGATTCCGCCTCGTTACATTTTGCGTTAGGCAATTACTATGCAGGGCAAGCTCGTTGGGGTGAGGCACAACCGGCCTACTTTGATGCTTACAAGTTGGAACCTGACAACGCCGAGTTGGCTTTTAATTTGGCCGCCAGCTTGGATCATTTAGGACAAAAAAAATTGGCAGCACAGTATTACGAACGTGCCTTGCAACTTGATGCGGGAAACCATGCGGGCTTTGATCATGCGAAAACTTCCAAACGCATCGAAGAGTTAACGCACTAACCATCATGCCAACAAAACAGCAGTCTGGAAATCCGGTTCCAGAAAAAACAGTTTCAGATAAACCACTTCCAGAAAGTCCGCCTCCAGAAAGCTCGCCTTCAGTTAATCCACCGCCCCAACAATTGGGACAGATACTGATCCGCAAGGGCGTAATCAGCGAAGATCAATTGCGCATTGCCTTGCAAGAACAGGGCAAAACGCATCAGCCGCTGGGCCGCCTGCTGGTGCGCCTCGGCTTTCTCTCGGAAGCCACTATCCGTGACGTGTTGTCGGAAAATCTGGGACAGCAAAGCGTAGATCTTGCTGCCATCATTATCGACCCGGTGGCGCTGGCCCTGATTCCCAAGGATATGGCGCGCCGTTATCAGTTATTACCTTTGTCAGTGGATATGGTTACTCGTACCCTGACTTTGGCGGTAGCCGATCCCGACAATATCATCGCGTTGGATCAGGTGCGCGCGCTGCTCAAGGACGAGTACCGCCTGATCACGCAGCTTGCAAGCGAATCGGACATCCTGCGCGCGATAGATCAGTATTACGGTTTTGAACTTTCCATTGATGGCATTTTGCACGAGATCGAACCGGGCGAAATGGAGTACCAGACGCTGCAATCTGGCGTGAACGAATTCAGCCAGCCGGTGGTGCGCCTGATTGATGCGCTGCTTACTGAAGCCGTACAGCGCGGCGCTTCAGACATCCACTTCGAGCCGGAAAGCAGCTTTTTACGCATACGTTATCGTGTCGACGGTGTGCTGCGCCAGGTGCGTAGTCTGCACAAAAGTTTCTGGCCGGCCATGGTGGTACGCATGAAGGTGATGAGCAATATGAACATCGCTGAAACTCGCGCACCGCAAGATGGACGTATCTCCCTGCGCCTGTCTGGCCGACCCATCGATTTCCGCGTGGCTTCGCATCCCACCACGCACGGCGAAAATCTGGTGCTGCGTATTCTGGATCGGCAGAAAGGCATCGTGCCGCTCGATCAGCTTGGTCTGGATGATGCCGCGCTGAATATGCTCAAGATGATTATCGCCAAACCGGAAGGTATTGTGCTGGTGACCGGTCCGACCGGCAGCGGCAAAACTACTACGCTGTATTCGGTGTTGAATCATATTAATACCGAGTCGGTCAACATCATGACACTGGAAGACCCGGTCGAATATCCGCTCGCGCTGATTCGTCAGACTTCGGTAAACGA
>JANYHX010000188.1 GCA_025362155.1 Gallionella sp.
TGGCGGTGGTCATTGATTTATATTCCAGCCTGGTGGTTGGCTGGTCAATGAGCCCACGCATGGAAAAACAATTGGTGGTGCAGGCTGTGCTGATGGCTTTGTGGCAACAGAAAGAGACAGGCAGTGTGATCCTGCACTCGAACCGTGGATCACAATACACCAGCCATGAATACCAGCTATTCCTATCTACACATGGGATTGTCAGCAGCATGAGTGCAGTGGGCAGTTGTTAATATTCATCAACCCGCTCTTAACTGAGTATCCGTTAAATCGGGGTAGAACCAGTATGAGGCAAATAAGACTAATAGTCGTCCCTAGAGCTATCGAAAGAATGGTGCTGGAGAGAGGAATCGAACCTCCGACCTACGCGTTACGAGTGCGTTGCTCTACCAACTGAGCTACTCCAGCAAAACCTTTGATAATTATAGAGACGCGCTTTGCTTAGTGCCAGCGGTATTCCGCTACAGAAAAGGGTTGGAGCTTGCTCTCAATTTCATTGCGCAATAATTCTGCGCTGGCGAAAGACATAGTCACCCCATAGCGAAAATGTCCGCTGTTAGCGTAGAGATTAGTGAGGTGCGGATGCCGTCCTATGGTGGGGATGTTATCTGGCGAACCGGGGCGGAAGCCTGCCCAATGTTGCACTGGCATACGATTACCCCAACTGGGGAAAATCTCGCGCACTCGCTTTAGCAACCTGTCACGCGCTTCCATAGTGGTGGATTTGTCGAAACCGACATCTTCCATCGTGCTGCCCACCAACACATGTCCATCGCACCGCGGAATGAGATATAAATTTTCTTTGAGCACGATTTGCTGGAACGGCGGCGCATCGAATTTGAACAATAGAATTTGCCCGCGTATCGGGCGAATGTCCATGTTAAGTGCGTTTTCGCCCAGCAATGTTTTGCTCCACGCACCCGCGGCGACTATGTAGGTATCTGCGCTGAGCTTGCCTTGCGTGGTGTGTAGCGCAATGACTCGTTCACTGGCAATCTCCAATTTCTGCACTTCATGCTGTTCTAAGATCACACCGCCGAGCATTTCTACACGCTTGCGCAGTGCCTGCAACAGACGCGGATTGCGCACCTGTGCGACTTCCGGCAACAGCAAACCCCCTCCCTCAATCCCTCCCCCCGAGGGAGAGGGAAGCAAAGCCCTTCTCCCTCCGGAGGAAGGGTTGAGAAGGAGGTTGACATGATGCAAAACAACCTGATGTTGCGCACACCATTGCGTGGCAAGCTCCGTTTGGTAGGGAGGCAATACCAACATGCCGCTGCGTTGATACTCAGGATTGATGCCGGTGATGGTGTGTAACTGTGAAGCAGCTTCACTGAACATATTCATACCGCGCTGGGTAAGGCGGGTGACGGACTCTGAATAATCCCACGGACATAAGGGCGAAAGAATGCCGCCGCCTGCCCAGGATGCTTCTTGTCCGACCCTACCGCGCTCAAGTAATGTCACGCGGTAACCCGCTTGCAACAATACTTGGGCGCTGGTCAGACCAATCACGCCGCCGCCGATAATCAGGAAATCCGTTCGCACGTTAATGGAAAACCTGTGCCGGGTTCATTCAAGGATTCAAGCCAAGGGTCAGTGTTTGACTGCGATGGGGATGAGTGTTTTTGGCAAGGGGAATACCACATTTTCGACGATGCCCTGCAACTCGATAACTTTTCCGCCGCCCATTTTTTCCATGCGTGCAATGACGCCCTGCACTAATACCTCGGGTGCGGATGCACCTGCGCTGATACCCACATGTGCTTTGCCGGCGAACCATTCCGGCAACAAACCTTCGGCATCATCCACCAGATAGGCAGGCACACCGACATTCGCCGCTACCTCGCGCAAGCGGTTTGAATTCGAGCTGTTCGGCGATCCGACTATCACCACCATGTCACATTGTTTGACCAATATCTTTACCGCATCCTGACGATTCTGCGTGGCATAGCAAATGTCGTCTTTCTTCGGCCCGGTGATGAATGGGAAGCGCGTCTTCAACGCGGCAATAATCGTACTGGCATCATCGACGGACAATGTGGTCTGAGTGACATAGGCAAGATTTTTTTCGTCGTTTACCTTGAGATTGAGGACCTGCTCAGGGGATTCCACCAGATACATACCTCCATTGCTCCCACCCTCATATTGGCCCATCGTGCCTTCCACTTCGGGGTGTCCGGCATGGCCTATCATCACAATCTCCTTGCCCTGCTCACGCATCCGCGACACTTCGATATGCACTTTGGTCACCAGCGGACAAGTCGCATCAAACACGGTCAGGCCGCGCGCTTCGGCCTCGTGACGCACGGCTTGCGACACGCCATGCGCGCTGAAAATCAGGATGCTGCCGCTCGGCACATCGGCTAGGTCCTCAATGAAAATCGCACCTTTCTGGCGCAAACCATCCACCACAAATTTGTTATGCACCACTTCATGACGCACATAAATCGGCGCGCCATGCAGTGCCAATGCGCGTTCCACCATTGCAATCGCGCGATCCACGCCGGCGCAAAAACCGCGCGGATTAGCCAGCAGCAGTTCCATGTTTTTTCTCCTTGAAGCTATCCAGAATTAAAAGAAACGCGCCACAGGTGATTGCAGAATCGGCCAGGTTAAAGGCCGGGAAATAATGATCATCCCAATGGAATGATAAAAAGTCCACCACATAACCATAGGAAACTCGATCCATTAAATTACCCAACGCACCGCCGAGTATCAGACTCAACGCGAAGGCAAACAATGTTTGTTTGGCATGTTTGCGCAACAGCCAGATTATCCATGCCGATGCGGCAATGGCGATGATAGTAAAAAGCCAGCGCTGCATCCCGCCCGCCTCGTTCAAGAAGCTGAAAGCCGCTCCCGCATTATGCGCCAGCACCAAATTGAAAACGCTCAGCACGGTCAGGCTTTCACCAAACGCAAAGTGGTGGGTGATCCACGCTTTGCTTAATTGATCGAGCAATATCACCACCGCGCTCAATGACAACCAGCGACTAAGCATACCTCCGCTCCTCGCCGCTGCCATACAAATTGCTTACGCAACGTCCGCATAACGTAGCATGCTGGGCATCCGCCCCCACGTCAGCGCGATAATGCCAGCAGCGTTCGCATTTTGGATGAGCGCTGGGTGTCACCTGTATCTGTATAGGTGAGCCTTCATTACCCGCATGAAGAGTTGCACGAGACGTTATAAACACAAGCCTTAAATCATTCTTGAATTTATCAAGCACGTTATACAGTGGGGTAGAAGTTGGAATGTATACATCCAGTTCGGCCTCGAGTGAGGAGCCAATCTCACCAGCAGCCCGCTTATCTTCCAAACGTTTACTAACCAATTCTCTTATTTGTCGAACACTAGTCCACTCATTCAGCAAGCTTCGTTTTTCCTGGATCTCCGGAAATTCATACCACTGTTGTTCAAATACACTGGCGTTATCACTGTTATTCAACACCTCATTCACTTCTTCGCCGGTAAAACTCAAAATTGGCGCGATCAATCTCGTCAGTGATTGCGTGATGTGATACAACGCGCTCTGTGCGGAACGACGTGCTGTGGAATTTTTACCTGCGGTGTAAATGCGGTCTTTCAGAATATCAAGGTAGAAGCCGCCCAAATCTTCAGTACAAAATCCTTGTATTTTTTGCACCGCCAAATGGAATTCATAACGCTCATAATCGGCACACACTCCATCTTGCAGCCGGTGTGTCAGCGCCAACGCATAACGATCTATTTCCAGCCATTTCTCCACCGGCAACGCATTTTGAGCGTGGTCATAGTCAGCAGTATTCGCCAACAAAAAACGCAAGGTATTGCGGATGCGTCGGTAGCTTTCCACCACGCGTTTCAAGATTTCATCGGAAATAGTCAACTCGCCGGAATAATCGGTTGATGCTGTCCACAACCGCAGAATGTCGGCTCCAAGCGTATCGAAAATCTTTTGCGGGGCAATTACATTGCCCTTGGACTTCGACATCTTGTGGCCACTGCCATCCACCACAAAACCGTGTGTTAGCAATGCCTTGAAAGGCGCGCGGGCATTGATTGCGCAGCCGGTCAATAAGCTGGACTGGAACCAGCCGCGGTGCTGGTCTGAGCCTTCCAGATACAAATCAGCAGGCGAGTGCAACTCCGCGCGACGCTCTAATACCGATGCGTGTGTGACACCTGAATCGAACCACACATCCAGGGTATGACTGAGTTTTTTGTAGTGTTCTGCCTCCGCACCCAACAAGTCTGCGGGATTCAAACTGAACCATGCCTCGATTCCGTCATGCTCGACCAATTTGGCAACCTGCTCCAGCAATTTCGGCGTACGCGGATGCAACTCGCCAGTTTCCTTGTGCACAAAAAATGGCATCGGCACGCCCCAGCTGCGCTGACGCGACACGCACCAGTCGGGACGATTTTCGATCATCGCTTCGAGACGCGCGCGTCCCCAGCTGGGGAAAAATTCGGTTTGTTCGACAGATCGATTCGCCAGACTGCGCAATGTTGTCCCCTCTCCCACCGGGAGATAACCAGCGACTTGCCCGGCGTTGTTTGCCGGGCTAGTCGAATGGCTAATAGTTCCATCATGGCTAGGGTGAGGGAATGCACTTTCAACGTAAGTACCCTCACCCCCAGCCCCTCTCCCAATGGTAGAGGGGAGTGAAGTCTGCCCCATAGCAATAAACCACTGCGGCGTAGCGCGGAAAATGATTGGAGTCTTGTGCCGCCAGCAATGCGGATAACTGTGTTTCACCTTTTCCAGGTGCAGTAAATGCCCGCTGGCTTGTAGTGCAGCGATTACCACATCATTGGCTTTCCACACAAATAGCCCACCCACCAGCGGCAGATTAGCGACGAACTTGCCGTCATCAGCAACCGGATTGTTGGTCGGCAGATGGTATTTCTGGCCGACGAAATAGTCGTCCACACCATGCGCCGGGGCGGTATGTACCAGTCCGGTACCGGCTTCCAATGTGACATGCTCGCCGCAAATGATGGGGACGATGCGTTCGTAGAACGGATGTTGCAGCAACACGCCTTCAAGCGCAGCGCCTTTACACGTTGCTGCCATGCCGTCACCCCGGTCATTGCTGCCGCCAAGCTGAAAACGAGCCAGGCAGGAGGTGGCCAAATCAGATGCCAGTATCAAATAGCCCTTGGCGGTTTTGATCAGGTCATATTCCAGCTCCGGATTTACAGAGACTGCCTCATTGGCGGGCAACGTCCACGGTGTGGTGGTCCAAATCACCGCAAATACTTTCGTCTCTTTCGGTAAAGCAACACCAAATATTTTCCCCAAGGCTTTTGTATCCTTCACCTCGAAGCCCACATCAATCGCGGGCGAAACCTTGTCTTCATATTCCACTTCCGCCTCGGCCAGCGCGGACTGGCAATCCAGACACCAGTTCACCGGCTTGTAGCCTTGGTACAAATAGCCGTTTTCATTGATTTTGCCAAGCGCGCGAATGATGTCAGCCTCGGTCTTGAAATCCATGGTGAGGTAGGGATGATCCCAATCCCCCAGCACACCAAGGCGGATGAAATCTTTTTTCTGCCGTTCGATCTGCTCAGCAGCATAAGCGCGACATAGCTGGCGGAATTGCGCGGGCGGAATCGCTTTGCCGTGCTTTTTCTCCACCTGCAACTCAATCGGCAGGCCGTGGCAATCCCAGCCCGGCACATAGGGCGCGTCGAAACCGGAGAGCGTCTTGCTCTTGATGATTATGTCCTTGAGTATCTTGTTCACCGCATGGCCAATGTGTATATCGCCATTCGCATAGGGCGGGCCGTCATGCAAGATGAACACGGGCTTGCCCCGCTTGGCCGCGCGGATCTTTTGATAACGCTGCTGTGCCTGCCAGCACGCCAGCATTTGCGGCTCGCGCCTGGCGAGATCGCCGCGCATCGGGAATGGCGTATCGGGTAGATTTAACGTAGCTTTGTAATCGGTCATCTTGTCATCAGTCAGAGGTAAATCAATCTTGTTGGAACCATCTCTTTGCATGCTTTACATCCAATGCTATCTGCCGCGTCAGCGCGCCCACATCAGGATATTTTTCTTCATCACGCAGCTTGTGCAAAAATTCTACGCGCAAATGTTTGCCATAAATTTGTTGCGAAAACTCGAACAGATGTACTTCTAAAACCGGTTTCCCATCATGCTTCACCGTTGGCCGTACACCCAGGCTGGCGACGCCTTGCAACACGCCGCCGTCTTCGACATGCACTTGCACCACAAAGATTCCATTTAATGGCGGACGGTTGTGTTTCAGCTGGATATTCGCGGTAGGGTAACCAATCTTTTTCCCCAAACCATCGCCACGCACCACACGCCCGCTGATGCTGTAATTTCGCCCCAGATAGCGCTGCGCCACGTGTAGCTGGCCGGCAGCCAATGCCACACGCACTGCCGTGCTAGAAATACGCACCCCGTCCTGTGCCACAGTGTGCATTGCTTGCACGTCAAAACCCCGCTCTGCTCCAATTTTTTCCATCAACGCAAAATCACCGGCGCGCCCACTCCCAAATCGGAAATCGTCACCAATCAACACGAATCTGGCAAACAATTCCTGATGCAATGCCCGGATAAAATCTGCTGCGCTCATCTGCGCAAAGCGTCCATTAAAACGGCATACATGCACCCGGTCTATACCCAGCATGTCAAAAAATTCCAGCTTTTCACGCATGCTGGTCAACCGCGCCGGTGCTTGTTGCGGAGTAAAAAATTCACGAGGGTGCGGCTCGAAAATCACCACCACCGTTTGCAGGTCGCGAGCCTGCGCCGCCCCACGCAATTCGCTCAGCAAAGCCTGATGGCCCAGATGCACCCCATCGAAATTACCGATGGTAAGCGCGACTGGCTGGCTGTCAGGGGAATATAGTCCGCGAAGAATCAACATGGGCGCGGATTATACCCGATGACAATAGAAGTGCTGGATATCGAGCCAGTGCGGGAAATTCAGACGCACTTAATTGGAGAACTCGCGGTATTTTTTGCGCTAATAAGGTGCGCTCAGCATCCCCCTTCCCATCCTTACATTAGTGAGAATCTCTTTATTCACGCCAAAATGATCGCTACCCTTTCGTGGCACGGTATGTGCGTAACTCCTTACAGCAACATCTCCCAACAACTATCGGAAAATTATGCGACCAGAATCCTATTACCTAAGCTCGATTGTAAAAACACTCGGGGATGAATTAAATGTCGATGTATGCAGCTTGTACACTCTGAATTCCACGGGTGATCAACTGCAACTTGTTGCCACCAATGGCTTAAGCCAATCTGTTATTGGGGCACGTATGTCAATCAAGCAAGGATTAACTGGTGCGGTAGCCAGAACCCGCCGTTCCCTGTCGGTAAAAAATCCCAGCACCCACCCAGATTATTTTCATCTTCCCAATTCAGGAGAAGAAAAATACCAGAGCTATCTGGGGATACCCCTCATAAAAGATGAAGTTTTATTTGGTGTATTAGTTGTTCAGACTGTGCGGGCACAACTGTTTTTTATGACTGAAATAAAGGTGCTGTTTGCAGCCGCAACTCGTGTCATCGAGGTCATTACAGAAACTGCATAGTGTTCCCAGGTGCACAGGAGAATATCTTCTGGCTGTGTTGCCTAATCAAAACACTCTGAGTTTTAACTGTAAAGAAATTGCTCCATACAACCTATCTTTATAACCTGGCGTAAATAACATGTTTACTCCCACGTTTTTGTACTCAAAGCTGGCGCCAGGTATCAGTGCAATAAACCAGGCGCCATTCTGCATTTTAGGGTATCCATTAATAGCGCCTATAACCGCTCCCAAACGAACCTGCCCCACCCCAAGTGGCTGCCAATACCAGCCCATGTAATGTGAAATATGTTTATCACTGTTATGCAATACGCCAAGGGTGACGGCGCTCACAGTTGAATAGCGGTAATCACCACCCAGCCCGAAATTATTGTTATCAAGCCCCTTGTTTTTATTAAAGTGGTAAGAGTAAAAACCAGGGTTCAGCCAAAGCTCTTTAATCGGCTTCGACTCAACCAAGGCAAAAAAACTACTGGCTACAGCAGTAGATGCCAGGGTTTCAGCAACAGATAGTATGGGAGCTAAAAGGATGCCAATTAAAACCAGCGCTTTTGGAACAATATGGCATTTCATTTTTGAGCAAGGTGAAAAGTAAAGGGGCTGAAGTAGATTAGCCTAAATGTTAAGCCAATCAGATGAAGACAAGCCATTGTAAGTTAATAAGGAAACAGCAGTTAAGATTACTGGAATATTTTGTACTGGAAGTGACTGCCAGATCAGCGGCAGACATACTGG
>JANYHX010000238.1 GCA_025362155.1 Gallionella sp.
CAATACAGGGTAAGCAGTAGGCCGTTGTCGTATAGCATTTTCTCGAAGTGCGGGATGTCCCAGCGTTCGTCCACGCTGTAGCGACAGAAGCCGCCGCCGAGCTGGTCGTACAGTCCGCCGTGGGCCATCTGTCGCAGCGTGAAATGCACGACGTGCCGCACCTGCTGGTTGCCGCTTGCATGGCTGCGGCGCAACAGCAGATCAAGTTCCGCAGGATGCAGGAATTTCGGCGCGCCGCCCAGTCCGCCATGTACGCTGTCAAAGTGTTCGACGTTCTGCTTCACCGCCAATGCGAGCGGAGCGTCATTCAACGATACCTCTGCATGGTTCGATTTGGGCACGGTCTGGGCCAGTGCGGCGATCAGGTGTTCGCCCTGTTCGGCAAGTTCTGTACGGTTCTCCGCGTAGACCTGTGCCACGCGCTTTAGCAGATCGGGAAAGGCAGGCAGGCTGTAGCGCGCCTGCTTGGGAAAATAAGTCCCGCCGAAAAACGGCGTGCCGTCCGGGCTGAGAAACATCGTCAACGGCCAGCCGCCGTTGCGCTGCGTCAGCATGTGATGGGCGGTCTGGTAGATCTGATCGAGATCGGGGCGCTCTTCGCGATCGACTTTGATGTTGATGAAAAGCTCATTCATCACTGCGGCGACGTTGATATCTTCAAACGATTCGTGCGCCATGACATGGCACCAATGGCAGGCCGAATAACCGATAGAGAGCAGTATCGGCTTGTCCTGTTCGCGCGCGAGACGCAGCGTGTCCGGGTTCCATGCATGCCAGTCCACCGGATTGTCCGCATGCTGCTGCAGGTAGGGGCTGGTTTCTTGCGCTAAATGGTTGGGCATAATGTCAGTGGAGTAGATGTTTCAATTCCTGCATCACATTCAGCATGATGTGTTGTTGTGTTGCGGCAACAGGATGCAGGTTGTCGGCCTGGAATTGATCTGCGGCGACACCTTCCAGCAGGAATGGCAGCACCAGGATGTGGTGTTTCTTCGCGACACGAGGATACACGTTGGCAAATTCCGTGATGTAAGGCTCGCCGTAATTCGGGGGCAGCTTCATGCCGACCAGCAGCACCTTGGCGCCGAAACGCTGCGACTGATCTATGATGTAGCCCAGATTAGCCTCGATGTCCTTGATCGGGGCGCCGCGCAGCCCATCGTTTGCGCCGAGTTCCACGATCACGATAGACGGGTGATGCTGTTTCAATGCCTTGGCGATGCGCTGCCGCCCGCCGGTGGTGGTCTCGCCGCTGATGCTGGCGTTCACGACGCTGAACCCGGACTGCGTGCGCTGCAATTCCTGCTGTAACAAATTGACCCAACTTTTTTCTATGGCGAGGCCATATCCGGCTGATAGACTGTCACCGAATACCAAAATGTTTTTTGCGGCATGTGCGTTGAATGGCAGCGCAAGTGCGACGAACAACAAGGCTAGCTTCAACGTGGTGGTTCCCACTCCGCTCATGCTTCGATACACCTTGCTGCGCAAGGCACTCAGCACGAACGGAGTTGGTGTTGGCCACCTGAAATGCCGTTCGCACTGAGTAGCCCGAGCATCGGGCGTATCGAAGTGGATAAGGCTTCTAATAATTATTAAGGGTATATTTTTCATGGCAGTGATTGTGCAAGCAGAAGGACTTACCAAGCAAGTAGAAAGTGGCGGACAGCCGCTGGTCATCCTGTACGAGGTCAATTTCAGCGTGGAATCGGGCGACAGCCTCGCGATACTCGGTGCGTCCGGTTCCGGCAAGTCCACGCTGCTGGGCCTGCTGGCCGGGCTGGATGCGCCGAGCAGCGGCACAGTATTTCTCGATGGCACGGATATTTTCTCTTTCGACGAGGACAGCCGCGCGCGTCTGCGCGGACGCCTCGCGGGCTTCGTGTTCCAGTCGTTCCAGTTGCTGCCTGCGTTGACCGCGCTGGAGAACGTGATGCTGCCACTGGAGCTGCACGGCGCACAAGATGCGCGCGAGCGCGCGGCAGAAACCTTGCGGCGTGTTGGATTGGCGCAGCGCATGGATCATTTGCCCAAGCATCTATCCGGCGGCGAACAGCAGCGCGTTGCTATCGCGCGCGCCTTTGTCGTCCAGCCCAAGATATTGTTCGCCGACGAACCCACCGGCAACCTCGATGCCGCCACCGGCGCGCAGATCATCGAATTGCTGCTGGAACTCAACCGCGCGCAGGGCACCACGCTGGTCCTTGTCACCCACGATGAAGCGCTGGCACGGCGCTGCAATAGGCAGTTGCATTTGGCGGCAGGAATGGTTAAATCTTGAAGCATCACTAGAAGTTGGATAGTAAGGTGACTGACTGAGAAATGGGATTCAAAACTATTAGATTGGGACTACATTATGAAAAATCAAAAAATGCCAAAGTTAGAGGTGAACTTAATTCCGGCCAGTGCTTGGGGGCAGAATGTCAGGGCTGTTGTGTCTGAAGGCAGTTGGTATTCTCTCCGAGTCAAGTTTGGTGCTAGCAAACCTGCTTATAGTTTGGCGACAGATCCCGTCTTTCTTGCCATACGGAATCCTAATATTAATTTAGATGAGTACTATAGAGAAGAAGCCAAGCCTCTTTCATGTGGCGGTTGTGGAAAGACTGTCACTGATGGTTTGCATTTGCATGAAAAATGGGTGTTTGATGACGAAAATCTAATTCAGAAGCTTGTCGGTTTCATGCCTGTTTGCGAAGACTGTCACAATGCAATCCATATGGGCAGATCAAATAGTGTTGGCTTGGGTGAATCAGCAAAGGAGCATCTAAAAAAAGTAAATGGCTGGACAGTTAATCATTTAAATAAGCACCTTGAAAATGCAAGCTCTCAATGGCTACAGAGAATGGGCCTTAAGTACCAACTTGATTTGAGCTGGTTGGTGAAAGAGGGGTTGTTATCTACCAAAGAAATTCACTTAAATTGGTTAAACAAACCACCTAGAGTTTATGACCGTGTTGGTGCCATATCATGGGCAAAGGCGAGGCTTGAGACTCCAGAAACATTAATACTTGATACCGAAACGACGGGGCTTATAGAGGTGGCTTCGTAAAACTGGACAGCCCGTTAAGTGGTAGCCTTGCTCAACCCAAGCCGTGGAAGACACGGCGCACAGAGGAGCGAGCGCATGAAGAGGACGAGAAGGAACCACGCACCGGGCTTCAAAGCCAAAGTGGC
>JANYHX010000288.1 GCA_025362155.1 Gallionella sp.
TCGCCAGCGTCATATCAATGGCGGCGCGCGCTTCCAGCTTGTCGAGCGTATTCAGCACTTCGTCCCAATTACCGGCCTGCTGATGCGCTTTCAATTCCAGTGACATTGCGCCGGGATGGCCTTTAACGCCGCTATCGCGCAATTCCTGCAAGGCTTGCAGCGCGCCGCGTGGATCGCGCTGATCCAGCATGAATTTGCTGGTCGTCATCAAACGCATGGTGGAGTCGCCGATAGTTTTGCCCTGGGCCGCGGACAAATAAGCATCGCGCTTTTTGTATTCGCGCAATTCATGCGCGGAACGTGCCGCAATAATAGGGTGCAAGGCGGAACTGTCGCCCAGTTCCATCGCGCGGACGGCGGCTTTTTCAGCAGCGGCATAGCGGCCTTCAAAAAAAGCGGCTAGTTCATCATCCAGTAATTCGCGGGTTTTGCTTTGCGTGCGTTCCAGGCGGAATTTCTGCACATAGGTGGGCAGTTGCAAAGCGGCAAGGGCCAGTCTCACCAGCCCATAGCCAGCCACAAAGGCGAGCAGAAAAAGTATGATGAATAATATAAACGACAGCTCAATGCGGTAAGGTGGATAAACCAGCAGCACATAAGCCGCATTGTGCGAGGCGATGGTGAGCGCTACGGCAGCGGCAAACAGTCCGAGTATCCAGACCAGATATTTCATCGCCCCGCCTTTGGCCGTTCCTCGACACGCGCCTCGCGCGTCAGCCGGTAGTTGCGTACTGCTTGCAAACTGGCGCCGATGTCGGGCAATTCAATACTGATATCAGACGCCGCCAGTTTTTTCAGGCCATCCGACATTTGCATGTTTTCGTTTGATTTGCCATCGAAATAGCGCGCTGTCCAAAGTTGCGCGGTTTTCAGTTCCAGTCTGAAACTATCTTCATCGCGCGACAGCAGCGCAAGACGTGCCGATAGCAAATGCAGCTTGAGATTTTCGCGCAGGAAAAATTCCTGATTGGGCGGCAATAGCGGGACATCTGCCTTTTCGGTGTTTTCGATACGTACCAATTGCTTTACCTCTTGCCAGATTTCGCGCAGCAATCTTTGCCACGCCGTTTCATCTTTTGGAGCAGCTTGTGTGGCCGCTCCAGTTGCGATGCGCTGCTGATAAGCCAAGGGCATCTGATCTACCGCCAAAATCAGATTATTGAGTTTTAGATTGATGCCGGTAATATCCACGCTGGGTAACGCCCGCAGCTTGTCCATATCACGGCTGATGGCCTGGCGCAGGCCATTAAAGGCAGGGCGGTCCATGCGCTGCAAACGCGCATCGGCACTTTGCATGGCAATCAGCGCAGCCTTTACATTGGCGGATAATTGCAATTGCTGTGCGGCAATCAGCAACATTTGTTCGACTTCGGCCAGCGCAGTTTCATCGCGGCTGATTGACAGGTCGTTATACAGGGCTTCTAGCGCGGCGCGCTGATTTTGCGACTCGGCATAGCGTGATTCCAGCAGGGTCACTTTGGCGAAAATTTCGCGCTCCTGATCCTGGGTTTGTGCCAGCAATATCTGATTAGCCTTGCTGCTGCCGTTCATATCGGCGATTTTTTCCGCTAATTGTTGCTGCATGTCACTGATGGCGCGATGACCATCCAGCCATTGCCATAGAAAAATAATCACCAGCACCGCCAGCGTCAGTTGTGTGAGGCTGATGCGCGCGAGGGTATTTGCCAGCCCATTTTTACGCGCAGAAGGGGAGGGCACAGTATTTACCACATGGATTTCCGGCTCGACTTTTTCCGGCTGAGAAATTTGCGGGTTGCTGTCTTCTGTCATCTCATATCCCTGTCCTCTGAACAGCCCATGCTGTCAAAGCAGACAGCATTCCATCCTCGCCAGCACCTGCCAATTGCACCTGTTGCCAACCTTGCTGCCGCGCCAGTTCGGCGATACGTGCATGTGGCACGAATAACGGCGTAACGCGCAATATAGCTTGAGCATTGTTATCCAGCATTTGCCACAAATGACTCAGCGCCTCGCTGCTGGTTACAGTGATGGCATCTGGAAGGGCATCCAGTAACATTCCGGCATCCTGCTGCGGCTTGCTGCGCTGGTAGCAGGTGGCATATTCCACTGTCGCGCCACGCGCCTTGAGTGTGTCACCTAACAGCTCGCGCCCGCCATCGCCGCGAAAAATCATCACGCGCCATCCGGCAACATTTTGCAACTCCGGCAAAGCCAGCAAGCCCTCGCTGTCGAAACGTTCGGTGGGCGCAATAACATCAGCGATGCCCAATTCGCGCAAGGCTTTTGCGCTGCCTTGCCCGACGGTGGCGATTTTTAGTTCCCCTCCCCCGCTAGCGGGGAGAGCGTAGCGAGGGGGGCGCAGCCGGCTAGGGGAAAGGGTCGTGTTCGAAGCGCGTATTGCCGCAATACCATAGCGCACGGCATTCGGGCTGATGAAGATCGCGAGATTGAATTGGGCAAGCCGGGAGATTTGTTCATGCAACTCGCGGGTATCCTGCACCGCTGCGATGTCCAGTAGCGGAAACAACAACGGTACTCCGCCCGCCTGTTCGATACTCCGTGCAAATTGCGCCGCCTGGGCACGCGGCCGCGTAACGGCGATTTTCAATCCGGTCAGCGGCAGCTCGTTGGTCATTTCCCGTCAACGTATTTCAGTTTGGTAACGGACACAGGTTTTGCGGGAGTAATTTAACCGTGACTGGCGGTCACGTTTAAAATTGCGGCGAGGATTTGATCTGCGCCCTGCGCACGCAGCGCATCCGCAATTTTGTTCCCCAATGCTTCCGGGTCGGTGATTTCGCCGGTCAATTCGGAACTCGTCATGCGCTTGCCATCCGGGCTAGCGACGAAGCCACGCATGCGCAGTTTGCTGTTCTTTACTTCGGCAAACCCGCCCAACGGTACCTGACAACTGCCCCCCAGCGCGCGACTGAGCGCACGTTCTGCTAGCACACAGGCGGCGGTGTCGGGATGGTGCAGCGGTTGCAGCAGCGCAATCACGTCGGCGCGATCAGCGCGGCACTCGATACCCAATGCGCCTTGCCCGACCGCAGGCAAACTATCCTCACTGCTGATCAGTGCGCGGATGCGATCGCCCAGGCCGAGGCGTTTTAATCCGGCGGCGGCGAGAATGATGGCGGCATATTGGCCCTCGTCCAGTTTGCGCAAGCGGGTTTGGACATTGCCACGCAATGGCTCGATGTTGAGATGCGGAAAGCGCGCGCGCAGCTGGCTTTCGCGGCGCAGGCTGGAGGTGCCGACCACGCTGCCCGCTGGTAATGCGGCCAGGTTATCGTGTTTATTTGAGACAAACGCATCATGCGGGTCTTCGCGTTCGCCAATGGCGGCCAGCACGAAACCGTCCGGCAGATTCATCGGCACATCTTTCAGCGAATGCACGGCTAGGTCGGCGCGGCCGTCTTCCAGCGCAGTCTCCAGCTCTTTGACGAACAATCCCTTGCCGCCTATTTTGGACAAGGTGACGTCGAGAATTTGGTCGCCCTGTGTGGTCATGCCTAATATACTGACTTCGGTTTGCGGATATAATGCGCGCAGCCTGTCACGAATATGTTGAGCCTGCCACATGGCCAGGGCGCTTTCACGCGAAGCGATCACTAATCGGGCGGGGGTTGGGGGAGATGTTTTACTCATAGTATTTTCTGAAAATTAAACCTGAAGTTATTTTAAATAGACACACGGAATCCGGCGCATTCTAACATAAGGTGCGCCGTACTTTTGTCCCGAGAACATGATGAAATTGATTGCTGCCACTACCGATATATCCAGCAAGGACTTGCCGCTGCGCGACGATGTGCGCTTGCTCGGCCGCATTCTGGGCGAGACGCTGCGCGACCAGGAGGGCGAAGCATCCTATCAGTTGATCGAGAATGTGCGCCG
>JANYHX010000305.1 GCA_025362155.1 Gallionella sp.
AAAGTATGCAACGAGGCGTTGTCAGGCTGTGTCAACTCGTTGGCGCGTACACATATCGGCTGCCAGCCCGGCTTGTTCTTGAGCGCTGCACAACTTTGCCAGAATGCCTGCCAGGTCGGCTGCAGATCTATCGCTTGCCAATCCGGCAACATCTCCCATTTGCTTACTGCAAATGGCGCATAAGGCTGCACAGGCTTGGCGGGCGGAGCCACACAGGCCGCCAGGAAGAGTAGTGGCAGCAGCGCGGCTGTAAGGTGGATACGGCACGATGCGCCTGCGTGGTTGTTGCCGGCTTGCCGGCTATACAACCACGGCGTCCTCCTTGCGGGGGCTTTATCCACCCTACAAAAGCCGGAGAAGGCGCTAATGTAAAACACGTGGCACACTCAACACAAATTGCGGTATTTCGACTTCAAACTCCGTGCCGTTCTCGGCCTGCATCTGGTAACTGCCGGACATGGTGCCGACCTGCGTGGTCAGCACTGTGCCGCTGGTATATTCGAAACTCTGGCTCGGTTTGAGCAACGGCTGTTCGCCAACGACACCCTGCCCGCGCACTTCCTGGACATGGTTATGGGCATCGGTGATGATCCAATGGCGGCTGATGAGCTTGGCAGAAGTGCTGCCAAGATTGGTGATGGTGATGGTGTACGAGAACACGAAACGGTTCCCCGCCTCATCGGATTGCTCCGGAAGGTAATTCACCTGGGTTTGTATCACGACTCCATGTTGATCGATTGCTTCCATGCGCGGCATTTGAACCGATTTTTGCTTATGTCGCAAGGGTTTCGCGGTGATTTTGTGCTAATCTGCGCGCGTATTTTCAGTCGAGTTGAACCATGAACGGATATTTGAAGCGCATACTTAATGCTCGCGTCTACGACGTGGCGGTTGAAAGCCCGCTGGAACTTGCGCCGAATCTGTCTGCGCGCATCGGCAATACGATATTGCTCAAGCGCGAAGATATGCAACCGGTGTTTTCCTTCAAGCTGCGCGGCGCATACAACAAGATGGCGCAGCTTACTCCCGAGCAACTCAAGCGCGGCGTGATCACTGCCTCTGCGGGCAATCACGCGCAGGGCGTGGCGCTCAGCGCGCAAAAGCTCGGCTGCAAGGCCACCATCGTGATGCCGGCCACCACGCCGCAGATCAAGATACAGGCGGTTGCCGGCCGTGGCGCGCAAGCGGTGCTGCACGGTGATTCGTATTCCGATGCCTATCAGCATGCGCTGGAACTGGAGAAAAAGCACAAGCTGACCTTCGTGCACCCCTATGACGATCCCGATGTGATCGCCGGGCAAGGCACCATCGCCATGGAGATATTGCGTCAGCATACCAAACCGATCCATGCGATTTTCGTCCCGATCGGCGGCGGCGGGTTGATCTCCGGCGTGGCGGCCTATGTCAAACAACTGCGCCCCGAGATCAAGATCATCGGCGTGCAGCCGGTCGATTCCGATGCGATGTATCGTTCCCTGAAAGCCAGGAAGCGCGTCACGCTGGAGCATGTCGGGCTATTCGCCGACGGCGTGGCGGTGAAGCATGTCGGGGAAGAGACTTTCCGGCTGTGCCGTAAATTGGTGGAGGAGATCGTGCTGGTGGATACCGATGCCACCTGCGCCGCGATCAAGGACGTGTTCGAAGACACGCGTTCGATCCTCGAACCGGCGGGCGCGCTCGCCATCGCCGGAGCCAAACAGTATGCCGCCCGCGAGGGCTTGCAGGACGAGACGCTGGTGGCGATCGCCTGCGGGGCGAACATGAATTTCGACCGTTTGCGCTTCGTTGCCGAGCGCGCCGAGATCGGCGAAAGACGCGAGGCCATCCTGGCGGTGACCATTCCCGAAACGGCGGGCAGCTTCCGCAAGTTCTGTGCGCTGCTGGGCAAACGCAACATCACCGAATTCAATTACCGCTACGCCGACCCTAAGGCGGCGCAGGTGTTCGTCGGCATCCAGGTGCGCGACCAATCGGAAACCACCGAACTGGTGGAAAAATTACAAAGAAGCAAACTGCCTACCCTGGATCTGTCAGACAACGAAATGGCCAAGCTGCATTTGCGCCATCTGGTCGGCGGGCATGCGCCGGCAGCCAAGGACGAGATCATCTTCCGCTTCGAGTTCCCCGAGCGCCCGGGTGCGCTGATGAACTTCCTGAACAGCATGAACCACAACTGGAACATCAGCCTGTTCCACTATCGCAACCACGGTGCGGATTACGGCCGTGTGCTGGTCGGCATGCAAGTCCAGCACAGCGACAAGAAAGCACTCAAGATTTTTCTGGATACACTCGGATATCCGTATTGGGACGAAAGCGACAATC
>JANYHX010000316.1 GCA_025362155.1 Gallionella sp.
CATCATGGCGCGGATGGCGTTCACGGTCTCTTCCACCTTATCGCGCAACTCCTGCGTAATCGCCACCTCGCGCCTGCGCCGCGAGCCGTGGTGGTATATCGCACCGTGCGTGATGACCTTGCCGGTCATCTCTTCCAGACACATTGCCTGCGCGCCAAGCTGGAGATCGTCGTGGATTTTTTCGCGCTTCTTGCCATGTTTGTATTCCACCGGATAGATGTGCCCGTCTGGATGAAATTCCACCACATCGCATTTTCCGATCAACCCCAGCCGCTCTGACCATACCGGCAATGCACGCTCCGCACGTACACCCTCGAAAGTTTCAAACCCCGGTTCATCCACCCGCTCATGTGCCGCATTGCCGCGCATGGTAAAAACATTCTCATCGAATGCCTGCTCGACATGGATCAGCGCGCACTGGCGCGGGCAATAGCTCCAGTGCTGGAGCGCGGAAAGCATGAGGGGGTCGGCGGCTTCCATCGCCATTCTAGCTCAGGCTGAAAACGGGTTGGTCAGGGTCAGCTTGCCTTCAATCACCTGGCCATGATGCAAATCTTCCGTATATAGCGTGTCACAACCGGCTTCGAGGGCAGTAGCAATAATCAGGCTGTCAAACCAGGAGAATCCATAGCGCCCGGCGATGACGAGCGCGCGATGCATGGTTGACGGAGTAACGATCTCCACCCGACACGTTGTTTCGAGCATCGCGAGCAGCTTCCCGGTTTCCGATAGTGGCATTGCCAGTTTCTTCAGAGCCACGTTCGCCGTTTCGGAAAGCACTTGGGTAGAGATGGTGGGGTGATGTGTAAACAGCGGGGCAGCCAGTGAAGCCTTCGCCGAATTTGGCCCAAGGGCATAAATGACGATGTTCGTATCAATGAACGCCTTAGCGGGCATTGGCTTCTTCCCGGTCGAACTTATAGCCACTCGTATCTACTTTGAAACTACGGAAGAATGCCTCGATTTCCTCAGTTGTCATGGGAATCGAGGTTTCTCCTGCGCGGCTTTGCCTGTCTTTAAGGAACTCGATGAAATCGAGTACCTCTGCCTGCTTCTCCAAGGAAAGCGAATCGGCCTCCCTTGCAATGATGTCAGCGTAATGCATGTGCTTTCTCCTTCAATTACATACGGGCATTATAGGCTGTCGATGGATTGCTGCAACCAAGGAGTTCATCGGTATTTAACCGACCTTCCGCTGCAACGAGACTCCCGCAGGAATAGCTGCCTCTTTCACTGAAACGGTGTAATCCGCAAAATCGCGCGCAGGTTCCTCAGTGTTTTTCTTCACCTGAATCAAGTCAAACAGATTGTGCGCTGGGGCATTACCCAATTCACTGTCGTGTTTGAACACATACAGCCCGCGCGTGGTCATTTCACCTCTGGCGGCGGAGCGGTCATGCTCGAACATCTGGGACAGAGCCTGCCAAAGCAATTCCAGATCGTTTTCGTCAAAGCCGGTTTGCTTGGCGAGGAAGGAAGACACAAAACCGTGGGTGGCATACAGGCCGTAAGGCACGGTGAACTTGCGCCCCATCGTACGGTTGTCGCCGGATTGTTTTTCGGCTTCCGCTTCGGTGGCTACGGCCATGCGGGTGATGGAGTGCTCAGAGGCAACAATTGGATCAATTGAACGGGCAAAGGTTAGCTGGATTGGGCCGCGCACTTGACCGCAATTCGGCGCAGACTTGAGCGACATAACTGCACCGAATGTTCGGATGTCAAAAAATCGCTGGCACATCCAATCTCTACCACTACTAATTTCATCAGCTTTTGGTTTGCGGGCTTTAACACCCCTCAAACATGATTCGAGAAAATCTTTTATTGCCT
Source organism: Gallionella sp. (assembly GCA_025362155.1). GTDB lineage: Bacteria > Pseudomonadota > Gammaproteobacteria > Burkholderiales > Gallionellaceae > Gallionella. The sequence continues at coordinate 1,828 of JANYHX010000316.1, forward strand.
TTGCAGGCTTGGCTTCTTTAAGTGCTGCCTTGATTGCCTTTACATCCGCATCCGCAGCGACAACGATGACAGGTTGATCTTCATCGTTCTCGCCAAACTCCAGCCCTTCTGGTAACGCGAAATCTTCCAAATCATTGCGGAGAGATTCGGGGATCAAAACACGAGACTCTTCACCTAAGGAAATTTTTAAAGCGGCAAAAGCTTCGTTGTGCGCTCTTCCGAGAACAGCTTTCTCTTTGACATAAATATCGAAGGGAGCCTTGAAGTCTTTCACCAAGCCAACAAAATTACGCACCTTGCGTTTGATGCAAACATCGGTAACCAGCCCTTTCCCGGTTTCCGCATCCACGCGTGGTAGGTTGCCCTCATCAGGGTCGCCGTTTGGGTTGCCGTCTTTTACGTCGAACAGTAAAACGAAATCGTAACGATTAGTCAGTGCCATGATGTTTATGCTCCCTTTGTTGGTGAATTTGTATTTGGAAAGAATGCTTGCCTCTGGTGGTAGTAGCCAATAGCAAAGCGTCCCTGGTCTTGCAAATTAAGTTGCGCAGGAAATTCATTTACGCCATCCAGAATTGCGCCAATCAGCTTTTCTTGATTCACGGCTTCGCCCTTATTCAGCTTGGCAATATGGTGATTTTTAAGTTTCAGCAATGTTGGGAACACTGTCACTGGCGTTCCCGATGCCGCGCCATAAAAGCGTTCGCGGATGGTGGTGTTGATACTCGGGTTAGCGCGCTCTTGTATGCGCTCCAGTGCGGCGAATAGCCTGCCCAAACGATAGGCGTGATTAGTATTGCTTTCATCTAATGACACTTTGAGTTCCTCCTTTTTAACACTTCGATTGATACACGCCTTTATGAGCGCGGCGCGCGGGTAACTAACATTTTGAACTGGCTTGCCAGTACGCTCGTCTTTCTTGGACTGCTCGGCACGTATGCGGCGCACGGCGGCTTGCAACAACGTTTGCGGGTAAG
>JANYHX010000317.1 GCA_025362155.1 Gallionella sp.
GCGTCCTGGTTCGCGGGTTGAATGAAGGGAGTAACCAAGAAGTCAGTATCCGAATTCACAGCAAATTCAAGCCCGGCGGAATGGATGAGATAAATCGTCCCGCTGGAAGCCTGCGGGCTCCATGTCCATGCAGTCGTTTTGAATTTGAGGTTTTCGATACCGATATCGACCATCTTGTTATCAGTGAATCGCTCTTGAGCAACCAAAGACGCTTCATAGAACTGAAACGCAGTTTGATCGGAGATGAGCATTTCGGGTCCGCCACTGGGGTTCTGAACGGAAACCAAGTTCCACAAGTTCGTTAAGTCAGAGCGGCCCTGAGCGGCAAAAGAACCCGAGGCGGTGACTTGTGCCTGCCACCAGCTATTCGTTGTCCCGTTGATTGAGCCTTCTGTGCCCGAGTTATTAATGACAGTGGCGAGGGATCGCATGTCTTTGGGCCCTGGTACGGCTTGGAACATGTGCTGTTCCATCAAGAGCATAAGGGACTGCTCGGCTTGCATCTTTTTCGTACTTAACAGGTCTTCGATCTTCGCGTCTCCGGAATTAGCAACACGTTCGCTGAATCCGTCGATCGTAACCGTCGCGGCATACTGCGCCCAGAGCCATTGGTCGCGAGTCAATCCATCTTGCGGCGTGACGTCGAGCGTGTCATACCGTTGATAAGATTGCGCCGTCGTGTTTTTGCCATACAGTTCGCCGTGCGAGAGAGCCACCCCGCCGCGTTTGCGCATCTTGCCTCCGCCCTTGCCGTCATAAAGAAACCTGAAAACAGGGTTGGATTTGAAAACATTGTCACGAATACCTGGGATCATATTGACCAAGCTCGATGTTAATAGCTCGTCTACATTCCCGGGGCCGAACGCTTGCGTTAATGGTGCGCCCATAATAATTCTCCTTTAGTAGTCCTGCGGGACTCTAATACCCTTCCGTGCAAGAGCAACGGCTTCGGAGTCTGTGAGCTTTTTCGGATCGCCGCCTGTATAAGCATTCTTTGCGGCGTTAGTAGGCATCTCAGAAGATCCTGCTGCCTTCTGTTGAATTCGCGATAGAGCATCCTGCCGTCCCTTTTCGTAATACTTGGACGTCATGGATTTTGACCACGAATAGGCAGAATCCAAAGCTTGATGGTAGGTTTCAGGCGACATATCTTTAGACGCATTGATCTTGAGAAACCCCGAAATCAATCCATCTTCGTCGTAGTTGTAGAAGTCTGGCCGTAGCGGTTTCCCGTCGGGTCCAGCTTCGGATGCAAATGTTTCAACCACGTCTGCCGCTTCCGCTACCGAGAGCTTTTGCTCTAGCTGCTCAATCTTCCTTTGCGATTTGGCGTTCATTCGTTCGCCAGCTCTTTCGATTAACGAAAGGAAACTGTCTTTCGATTCAAACGCTTTCGCAAAGTCTTGATCCGAAATACTCTGACCCAAGGTTTTTTCTGCTTCTGCCTTTTGGTCTTGAAATTCGGCCTTCTGTTTTTGACTCAGTTGGTTCCACGTTTCCACAAATCGTGGGTCGCGTGAGATCTGGTCGTAACTTTCGGCCTTCTTTCGTAGATCCGCTGCGTTCTGCATTTTCCGGGTGTAATCCGCTTGCAGGCTTTTATGTACCTTCTGCAATTCAGGCGATAGAGTATTAGGGTCTATGGAGCTAAAACTTTCCTCTGCGGGTGCGCTCTGCGCCTGTGCGCTCGCTTGTCCGTTTTGGCTTTCGGTAGTCGTCGCGGTTGTACTGTCGCCAGCCGGCAAGGCTGGGGCAGTGTCCACGGCGGTATTACCTACGTCTTGACCTTCGGGCATAAATTGGTTCTCCTTGGGTTATGGTCTTGGGCTCCAATCGCTACCAGAAGAACTAGAAGGCGTCTGAATGACAAGCGTGATATGGTTGTTTACGAGAATCTTTGCCATATCAGAGGCTTCCTTCGACGGCTTTTTTTTCTTCTTTTTCACGATGGAACCGGGCTTGTATCGGATCGGACATTAATTACTTGCGGCTTTTCGTTTTCGGCTTCGCCTTCGCTTTCGGCTTCTTCTTCATCTGAATCCCCCTCTGGCGTAATCTCTGAGATTTCAACCACAACCCGCCCGTCGTCATGGATTGATTTGATTCGGGCTTTGAAACACCCTTCGACTTCCTCGCCTATCGTCGCGTCTTCCAAGTCGGGGAGTTCCGACGTCTTTAGGTCGAGGATGCGCGGGGGGTCCGGCAGCTTAAATGGGCCGTGCATCTGAAACTTGCTGCGCTTGCTGAGAGCGGTATAAAGTGGGCTTTCGTTGCTATTCATGCCGTCGGGCCTCTTTCCATTCTTTGTAGATACGCCGTATTTCGGGCCTATCTTTTTCAAAGTTTCTCTTTCGGTATTCTTGTGTTCCTTCGGCCCACGTCTTCCCAGACACGGGGGCCCCGCGTACCTTATCGCCGGCCTCTGAAACTCCGAGCTGTTTCATAATCGCCGCCTTATGGCCTTTCGTCCGTAGCTCATAGGGCCTTCCCATGTCGTCGCAAAGCTGGGGGTTTGTATGGACGTGCCCAGGCCAATAGACGTCTGGAATAGCCGCATCCGCTGAGGAAATTCCACCGCATTTCTCACAACATTCCACGTATTCGGATCCGACAAATTCCCCGTGGATGTGGTACGCCTCCTCATAACACCCCCGCACGTCATATCTTCGCGTCAAGGGGTAACACCCCTGCCGCTTTCGCATGGGCGGCCAGCGTCGTGATCTCGGTATTGGTCTGAATCTGCTGGGCCTGCGCTGCGCGTTTGTCGGTTTCAGCCTTAACTTTCGCGTCCTGCATCTGTCCGCTCTGCGCCTGCTGCTGTTGCTGTTGCGCCATGAGTTGCCCCTGTTGGTCAAAGGCGACTTGCAGCCCCTTAATGTCGTAATCGCGCAAGCGCTCTTTTATCAATTCAGTCAAGAACGGCGGCAATGAGGGAGTCGAGGCGAGCGGAATCGCAAGCTGGATCGTCCGGTCTAGAATCTGATCGCGGCTCATCTTGTCGAGCGGTAAGGTAGATCCAGCCTTTATGGAGACGTCGTACTCGCCGGCAATGTCTTGACTGTTAAATCTGATGGTTTTGGAAACGGGGTCGTACTTCCCTTCGGCGGCGAAAGCTTGAAGGATCTCTTGCGGTTCATTGCCTGTGATCTTTACTAGTTGATCTAAGTCGCAGTTTTGTTTTAGGTTAAACATCAGGTGTCGCGCGATGTTCTCGCAATGCGTCTCGATACAATCAACCTTGCGGTCGGTTCGCGCCCCGGAGCCACCCTTCATCAATTCAAGTTCGCCAACCGTGCGCGACTGGGTTTTTGCTTGACCACCCTGTTCGAAACCGGCCTGTCCTCGAATTTTGTCAATCGTTTGGTCTAAGCGGTCCAGGATCATGTAGATATCAGGCGGCAGGGTTCCGAAATCGACCATCTTAACGGCGGTCTGAATGTCACCCGTCGTCTTAGCGAAGAGGATTGATCCGTCTATCCCTTTCTCGAACTTGTCGAGTTCCGACTGGTTCATCGTTCCCTGCTTGGCGATCATCTGCCGGTTCCATCGCTTGATATGGTTTAGGGCCTGCGTGAAAATCTTTATCTTCTCTAGGACTTGGGGGAACCATGGGGCCACGTCGGAAAGTGGATAGGGCTTGTCCGGAATCGGGTTAAACTTGAGCATCTGGAACGGAAACTCTTTTAAATCTTCCGGCCACGGCCGGGGTTCTTCTAAGAAGTCAGGCAGAGTCTCGTCAGCCATCAAATAGATTGTTCGCTCCCGCGCGTCCCAAATTTCCCAGAGAGCCGAAAAATTAATGTCTTCTTTCCATGTCAGGGACTTGCGTAACGTGTCATCGAGTGCCGGGTGCGGGGATCCTGTAAGTTTCGCCGCCGCCTTATAGTCTTCCTTCACGTCTTCCGTCGGCCTGTATATCCGTTGCGCCATCCAGAGGTTGTCATTCGGCGGGTTCCGGCAACCGACATTCATAAACATGTCTCGCCACGACACGCGATTAGAAAAGAGGGTTTCGGATTCGAGGTGCAACTGATCCCCGTCGCCCGAGGTCTTTACGTTATTGCCGACCTTGTTCCACCCATGCCCAACGTGCAGGCCATCGATAATTTGAAGTTCCACTTCCGCTTTAATCTTGAGTTCTTTCCAGTGGTAGTTAAGGGCGGCTTCCCAAATGATTGACCCTTCAATGGTTCCGGTTTTCTTTGCGTTTACAGAGATATAGGGATTTTGAGCGAAAAGACTCGCCACTGAGGTTTGGGTATACGCGAAAATCTCATTGATCGGCGGGACCGGTGTGCTGCCTAAAACCACGTCGTACTTACCTTCGTTCGCATCAATGTAGGTTTCCCATTTCTGTTCTTGTTCGATCTGTTCCCGCCACTTCTTCGAAGACGAGATCCTGTCTGACCATTTAGAAAGGAGTTTCTGCCGGTCTTCCTTTTTCCCCATTACGCCGCCTCGTGAAAGAAATCGTGGTATTTATCGATGGATTTACGGGCCGACTGAAATGCTTCTTCCCAGGACCCCACCGGAACATCAAAATGGTTATTCTCATCGCCGGGAACCAGTAATTCCAATTGGCTTGCCAGCGCGTCGATCTCGTCGTCGTGTTTGCCCTTAGGGAACGTCAAAAGTTCGGTTTCGAGTGACGTCATCCATTTCGCGTGGAACACTTTCCCTTCGCGGTAAAACGGCTCTAAGGCTTTAATGCGAAACTCTTTTGTTTCGTTTGTAGAGCGTCTAAGTTCGGTGATCGGGAAGAATACCCCACGGTCGCGCATTTTCTCTTCTAACCAAGCCTTGAGGGCCTTCTGATAGGCCACGGTTTCAAGACCTACCGCGCTGGGCTTCCATTTCTCATACATGAGAAAAATATTGTTGATTTGGTCCGACACTTTCCAATGACCTTTGAGAATGTCCAAAACAAAAATGTCGTAATTCTTGTCCATGCCGCAAACATTGATCGAAAAATAGTCGGCGGCTTGTTTTTCGGAGATTGCAGGATCGATGGTCATCGCCACATAGAGATTGTCCGGCCGACGTTCGTAATATTTGAAATAGGTCGGCTTAAAAATCTGATTCTCTTCGTCAACCGGGTTATTCATGTACTGCGCCGAGTATTCGGCGGGAGTCATGGACTTTTTAAGGTGGTCTATGAAGTCAAAGCAAGGAACGGCGCTCGGGCCCCATGTTTTCGTTGCTGAATCCCATTTCTTATTGAATTTCTTCGGGAAAATGATCTTTCCCTTCTCTACAATCTGGCGAATCATGATGTCGTAGTATTCGGCCTCATTCTCAAAGACTTCTGAGAACGTATCGTCTAAATGCCAGCGCGTACCGACTTCGATCAGTTTGCCCCCCGGTTCTAAGAGGTTGACCATGGACCGGCGAAACCGTTTCGCCTTTTCGCGCTGCTCTGACGTCTGACAGTTTTGATGTCCGACCAAATCGTCCAACAGAATGACGTCAAAATGTCCACCTGTCGTTTCAGCTTCGATCCCGGTGGTTAAAACGGTAGGTTCTTTAAAGGCTCGCGTCCGGCCGGCCACAATAATCGCGTCCTGGTTCCAAGATTCGGATTTAAAGTCACCGAAAACCTTATTTAACTGCGAAAGTTCTAAATGCTGCTTGATTTCCGCGAGCATTTTGCGCGACATATCCCACACTTGATTAGCGATAAGGATCCGGACGTTCGGGTTGTTCAAAATGAATTGGATCGTCTTGCCAATCGTGACCATGCTCGTCTTTAAATGTCCGCGCGGCACAAGAAGGGCTTTTTTCGCGGCGGGTTTAGCGAGAAATACCTCTATCTCGTCGTGAACGGTATCCCAATCGCCGTATCCGAGCATCTGGGTACATAAAAAATAGAGACTGTCTTTGCAGGCGGTCTGAACTTCTTTAATCGTGACGGTGGACTCAGACAATGGTAATACCCTTGTCGTAAGTGTTGAACCCAGCGTCCCATTTGCTCCATATGGCTTTCGTTAATTCTGCCTTGTCCGCTTTCCAGATAGGCCCTAGCGCACATTCCCGGCAAACCGCCGTCTTCATTCTGGACCCGTTAGACCAATTCAGCTCTACCTCGGTGTAATCATTCGTTTTCGCCTGTGGGGAATTGCACGCCCCGCATTTCGTCACGATCTCTTTTTCGCAATTGAGGCACACCCCGTATTCACACTTCACGCGCTTGCCTCACGAGAGATCTGAGCGTCAATAGCGGTCTTACGAATAAAAGCTTCTTTCACGGCTTCGCCCGAGATATTGATAATCACGTTTGGCGCGGCGTTCCCACCCCCATTGCGTGACGGCTTCGGCGACACCCTATCCCAAAACTCTTTCAGAATATCGACTTTGTGTTTGGGCACTTCGTCGGCGTTAAATAGGCGGTCGGCTTCGGCGTAGACCTTCCCCGGTTCGTCCCATTCGTTTTTGATGTGGTCTTTTAGCGCTCTGTCTTCCAGCCATCGGCGGGTATCGTCTTTAGCTAGGAACCTTTCAGCGGCTTCCGTTGACATGTCGGCTTTTGTCGCGGCATCTTCCAGCGGCACCCCTAAACGGTAGGACTGCAAGAAAACGTATTGACGCGCCGTAAACTTCACTTGTCCCGGCGCAAATAGCAGCGGATCGTATACCCGGCCGGCAATATACACGCCTTGTACGCCATCGTCAGCTAACACAAGGCTCCGGGCCGCTTCTTTAATATCGTGGTCGCTCACAAATCGGGACCAGAGGGTTCCCCCCCTGGGCCGGTCCGTTAGCGTTATGTGTGGACTAAATGGGCATAAAAAAACGCTACGGCCAGCAAATCGGATTTGCCAGACATAACGCTAGATGAAGTATATACGGCATTTCTAAATATGCAAGGAATCTGGGCCGTATTTCTTTTCCCGCCTCAGCTGAATGAGAATAATTGCTTTTTTTTGTTGTGAATCTAAAAAATTTTATTCGGTTAAACGTAACGTGACGTCTGAATCCTCTTTCACTTCTAAATTTTTTGTGGATTCAGTTAGGGGGTGATAACAAATAACGGGTAGGTGTCTGGTGGATTCCAGGGGATTCGGCCTAAGCATTCTTTTTTATTCGTCGACGGTAAACGGCGTGAATGCGTGGCCTCTATCGACGGTGGATGGTGGGTGTGGGGCGAGTGCTAACTATGAATTTATCGTGTCAGTTTACTTACGAGAAGCTTGATTATATTTCATATGCTTTCGAGTTTACCGTCGAGGACTACAACTCTTTTGCATTGTGCCAGTTTGCCTGATGAAAACGTATTGATTTATAGAGCATTGCTAATTTAGACGATAACAAACGCATTTCGGATACAGAAACTTCCAAAAACCCTCAAAAAATCCCCGAATTTTCGTTCTGACGCTCATTCGGCGAAGTTAAGCCTCTTCCCCCTCTCTCCGTATTATCGTCGTCCACGATGAATCTTTGAGTCTTTAGCACACAACCTCTTCGTTATTGTCAGTAGGTGATGCGTTATCAAACTCTTTAATGGAGTTAAGCCGAATGACTCTAGCTTTTGTTTTGCTGTTAGGGTGATGTTCGATGATGATTTGTCCGACGAACGTATAGAGGCAGCGTCTACAGCTTCGGGTAAAGATTTTGTTCTTTTCGTCGATCATTTTTAGGTGTGCGCCTAGGCGGTGGAAGCCTTGTTCGTCGCAGGAGCCTTCGTAGGGATCTGCCCCTCCCGTAATAGGCCAGGTCATGAGAGAGACTATCACGGCACGGCTTAAACTGCAAGGGGCGGGGCTTGATAGAGTCTTTGTGGTGTGTCGTTAGGGTGGGGCATTAACTACTAATTGCGCGGTACGTAAGCGCAAGAGGATTTTAACAGCCTTTATAAGTAAAGGGGCTGGCGTGAGACGGTGGAGCGGGCTGCTGGTTAGCGTTTGCATCTGCCGAGTTCGGTGCATGTACCTTTTAATGGTATTCGATGCCCACCTACGTTTTTCTGTACTTTAGCTCGGTTGTCTGACGGTTGCTAATAACCTGCCAACGTGTGCCGAAAATAAGTCTACACGAGTTTCGGGATTTGTCAAACAATGACAGGGGAACTATTTTCTGGATCCACACAGAATCGCTCTATCTAACCCCTTTCGGGATTTGCTTGCTAAGCGAAATCGATTGAGCCTTACGTAGAGATCTAGCCCTATTACCGTCGATAACTTTTGGTTTTTTTAAATTCAAGAAGGGCACTTGACATTCCTTTAGCTAATTGTTAGGCTAACACTTGTTAACAGAGCCGTTACAGTTGTAACGAATACAAACGGGAGAATTTTTATGAATCAGCGCGAAGGGAACTATGGACAACAATTTAAAAGACGATAAG
>JANYHX010000323.1 GCA_025362155.1 Gallionella sp.
CATCATGCTTTCCGCGCTCCAGCACTGGAGCTATTGCCCGCGCCAGTGCGCGCTGATTCATGTCGAACAGGCATTCGACGAGAACGTCCACACCATGCGCGGCAACGCGGCGCATGATCGAGTAGATGTGGCGGGCTTCGAAACTTTCGAGGGCGTGCGTGCCGAGCGTTCATTACCCGTGTGGTCAGAGCGGCTGGGGCTGATCGGCAAATGCGATGTGGTGGAGTTTCATCCCGATGGGCGCATTTATCCGGTGGAATACAAACATGGCAAGAAGCGCGAAAAAATACACGATGATCTCCAACTTGCTGCACAGGTAATGTGTCTGGAAGAAATGACCGGTAAGACCATCACACACGGAGCGATTTATCACCACGGCTCACGGCGCAGGCGTGAAGTGGCGATTACACAAGATTTGCGCGACAAGGTAGAAGAGACCGTGAATGCTATCCGCGCCATGATGGATTCAGGCAAGCTGCCGCCCCCAGTTAATGACGCACGCTGCAAAGAGTGTTCGCTGAAGGAAATTTGCCAGCCTCAGGCTATTGCTGAACGTGCAGCGCAGCATAGTCTGATGGAAACTTTGTTCGAACCGGAGGCCACGTAAATATGGCGCGCCAGCTTCTCAATACCCTCTACGTCATGACGCCCAATTCCTATCTCCATCTGGAGAACGACACGCTGCGGGTGGATGTGGAGCGCGAAAAAAAATTGCAAGTGCCGCTGCATCATCTGGGCAGCGTGGTGTGTCTGGGCAACATCATGCTTTCCCCTGCCTTGATGCACCGCTGCGCGGATGACGGCATCAGCCTGGTGCTGCTGAATAACCAAGGGCGCTTTAAGGCGCGTCTGGAAGGCCCGGTGTCCGGCAATATCCTGCTGCGTCAGGCGCAGCATCGCCTGGCACTGGATGAAAAATTTGCGCTTGGCATTGCTCAAAGCGCGATTGCCGGAAAATTGCGGAATTCGCGCCAAGTGCTGTTGCGCGGCGCGCGCGAAGCAGGGGACGAGGAAGACAGCCGCGCACTTACAGTCGCCGCAGAAATGCTTTCTAACTCGTTGCGCAATCTGCCGCACGCCCCCGATCTGGACGTAGTGCGCGGCATCGAGGGCGACGCAGCAAAAAATTATTTCGCCGCGTTGCCGCTGTTGGTCAAACGTGAGGCACGCGATAAATTTACGATGGATGGCCGCACCCGGCGACCGCCACGCGACCGCTTCAACGCGCTACTTTCGTTCCTCTACTCCATGCTGATGAACGACTGCCGTTCCGCGCTGGAGGCGGTCGGCCTCGATCCCCAGCTTGGTTTCCTGCATACCGTGCGCCCCGGTCGCGCCGCACTCGCGCTGGATTTGATGGAAGAATTTCGTGCCATCTTCGCCGACCGGCTGGCACTCACCCTGATTAACCGGGGGCAGATCGGCCCCAACGATTTTGCCGAACGTGAAGGCGGCGCGGTGCTGCTCGAAGGCGATGCACGCCGGACCGTAGTGATCGCCTATCAGGAGCGCAAACAGGAAGAAGTCATGCACCCGTTGCTAGAAACCAAAGTGCCGATTGGCCTGCTGCCGTTATTGCAAGCGCGCTTCATGGCGCGTACCCTGCGTGGCGAAATGGAAGGCTATCTTCCGTTCCTTTACCGTTAACGGGCGTGACGATAATGCTATCTCTGATAATGAAACCTGTCATGCCCGTTCCCTCTCTCCTAGCTCTCCCCCGCCTGCGGGGGAGAGGGACGCGGTCTGATGAAACAACTAGTCATTCGACTAAGCTCAGCAAAAGCGCTGGGCAAGTCGCTGGTTATCGCTGTGCGATTTTAACTCGACGCTCATGCTGATTATTATTACTTACGACGTATCCACCGTAACCGCAGCCGGGCGCAAACGGCTGCGCCGCGTCGCGAAAGTATGCGAAAGCACCGGGCAGCGGGTGCAAAATTCGGTCTTCGAGTGCAAAGTCGATCAGATGCAGCTTGAAGAATTAGAGCGGCGACTGCTTGCCGAGATAGACGAGAAAGAAGACAGCCTGCGCCTGTATCGTTTGACCGAGCCCGTACAACTGCACATCAAAGAGTATGGTAAATTTCGTGCCGTGGATTTTGGAGGAGCATTGGTAATATGAAGCGCGAACCTGTAGCAACGACACAAAGGCAGGAGGTTCGCGTTGTGGCTAGTATATTGACGAAGGATGATTTTTTGCCTTCGTTGTTTGTTTGTATGAGTTCTCGGAGGCAAGAAAACCGGGGATGCGCGCAAAGTGCGTTCTTCAACGTTGAAAGTCATAGCGTTGTAAGCGGACTGTAGCGCCCGCGCTTCGGCGCGGGCGAGGATTGAAACAAAAATGTGGCGCTTTGACTACCATCATTCGCATCGTAGCGCCCGCGCTTCGGCGCGGGCGAGGATTGAAACCTCGCCGGCGCGGCTTCTGCCGTTGCTCCTACTGGGTAGCGCCCGCGCTTCGGCGCGGGCGAGGATTGAAACAGCTTGTCAACAATCGGGTCGCGAATATTTT
>JANYHX010000027.1 GCA_025362155.1 Gallionella sp.
GGTCTATCGCACCATGATCCCGCGCAATGTACGTTTGGCGGAAGCACCCAGCTATGGAGTGCCTGTGCTGTATCACGACAAACTGTCAAAGGGAACGCAGGCATATCTGGCTTTGGCCGGAGAGTTGATGAATAACGCGGCACTATCTGCCGCAACGGTATAAAGGGATTAAAGATGGCAAAGCTGCACAAGGGGTTGGGGCGAGGTTTGGATGCGCTGTTGTCGGGCGGCAAAAATGAAAAAGACGAGGTGATGCGTGACTTGAATGTCGCTCAACTGAAGCCGGGAAAATATCAGCCGCGTTCTCATATGGATGAAGCATCGCTGAATGACTTGGCCGCTTCGATCAAAGCCCAGGGAATCATGCAGCCGATTCTGGTTCGTCAGGTCGCCGGCAGCAGCTATGAAATCATTGCGGGGGAACGGCGCTGGCGAGCGGCGAAATTGGCAGGTCTGAGCCATGTTCCGGTGTTGATACGCAGCGTACCGGACAACGCGGCGCTGGCGATGGCGTTGATTGAAAATATCCAGCGGGAAAACTTGAATCCGCTGGAAGAAGCGTTGGGTATCCAGCGGCTGATTGACGAATTCAAAATGACACATCAGGTAGCGGCAGACGCAGTGGGCCGTTCACGAAGCGCGGCCAGCAACCTGTTGCGTCTTTTGAAGTTGCCCAAGAAAGTACAAGACATGCTGATGCAAAACAAACTGGATATGGGACATGCGCGCGCGTTGTTGTCGCTGGAAGGGGCACAGCAGATATTGCTTGCCAACAAGATCGTGATGGAAGGGCTTTCTGTGCGCGAAACGGAAAGCCTGGTGCAGAAGCGCGCCCATGAACCGGAAAAAATAAAACCAAAGAAAACTACCAGGCTGAACCGCGACACGCAACGTTTACAGGAAGAAATGAGCGCGCATCTCGGGACGCGCGTGGAAATCAGGCCGGGCAACAAAGGTAGCGGCAAGTTGATCATCGAATATGCGAATCACGACCAACTTGATGAATTCCTGAACAAGCTTAAAAAAGGCAAATAAGTTGAGCAAAGATATGGGTAATATCCAGCAACAGAGTTTGACACCCCCGCTAAACGCCGCTATCATCGCTGCGCTTTTCGATGCCGAAGCCAAAGAAAAAAGATTGGTAAGACTAGTGATCGGATTGCAGATGATGGTCACGCTGGTAGTCGCAACTATTGCCTTGGGCATGGAAGAGACACCGCAATTTATACTGGCGGTGTTAAGTGGCGGTGGAGTTTCTGTTATCAACGGTGCATTGCTGGCTTGGAGAATGTCCCGAGCAGCTTTGTCTCCTGTCCAGGACGCACATCATCAATTAAAGACCATGTATTTTTACGCCGCCGAGAGGTTTTTGGTGGTTGTTGCGCTGCTCGGCTTGTGTCTGACAGTGCTGAAATTATCGCCATCAGCCGTGCTGGGTGGTTTTGTAATGGGTCAAGCGGTACTGCTGGCGGCCCGATTATTTTTGAACAAGTTTGTTTGAGAGACCAAAATTAGAGACTAAAAAATGTCCAGTGAAGCGCACACATCAGCGGAATACATCAAGCATCATTTACAGAACCTGACTTATGGCAGGTTGCCTGATGGCACCTTGGGTGTCGCACACAGCGCCGAGGAAGCCAAAGCGATGGGCTTTTGGGCGATCAATCTGGACACGGTCATCATGTCGCTGTTATTGGGCGCAGTATTGATGTTCCTGTTCCGCCGTGTCGCCAAGAGCATCACCGCCGGAACACCGGGAGAGTTGCAAAACTTTTGCGAGTGGGCGGTCGAGTTCGTCGACAACAGCGTAAGAGGATCATTTTCCGGCAAGAACGACATGATAGGGCCATTGGCGCTGACCATCTTCTTTTGGGTTTTTTCGATGAACCTGATGGACCTGCTGCCCATAGACTACGTTCCCCTGTTGATGCATGAACTCGGCGTTCCATTCTTCAAGGTTGTTCCTTCCACCGACCCGAATGCCACGTTCGGCATGGCGATCGGGGTATTTCTGCTGGTGCTCTATTACAGCGTCAAGATGAAAGGTGTAGGCGGATTCGTCGGAGAATTGACGTTGCAACCGTTCGGCAAGTGGGGCATGCCGGTTAATTTTCTGCTTGAAGGGGTCAACCTGATCGCCAAACCGATATCTCTCGCACTGCGCCTGTTCGGCAACATGTATGCCGGCGAAATGATATTTATTCTTATCGCGTTGATGGGTGGTGCATGGGCAGGGTTTTCAGCGGGAGGTTCGGTCCTGTATGGATCGCAAATCCTGCTGTCGTTGGGCTGGGCAATTTTCCATATCCTGATCGTTACCTTGCAGGCGTTTATTTTTATGACGCTGACAGTGGTCTATATGGATATGGCGCATCAGGAACATCATTAATCAAAACCACTTAACGATTTTATCAACTTAACTTTTTCAACCAGGAGAAATATAAAATGAATGAGGCAAATGCACTGCTGTATATCGCCGGAGCGCTGATGATGGGTTTGGGCGCGCTTGGCGCAGCTGTCGGTATTGGTATTTTGGGAGGCCGCTTTTTGGAAGGCGCTGCTCGTCAGCCAGAACTTATTCCCATGCTGCGCACCCAGTTCTTCGTGGTGATGGGCCTGGTCGACGCGGTGCCTATGATCGCTGTCGGTATCGCGATGTACGTTCTGTTTGCGGTTGCGCACTAATTCGCCATAAGCGACAACGCATAATTTAAGAAAGGTAGCTTGCATGAATATCAATGCAACTCTTCTCGCCCAGACGATCATGTTCGCACTGTTCGTGTGGTTCTGCATGAAGTTCGTCTGGACGCCTATCATGGCTGCGCTGGACAAACGCAGAAAGCAGATCGCCGATGGATTGGCGGATGCAGAGCGGGCCAAGCACGATCTGGAATTGGCTGCAAAGCGCTCCGCAGAGATTCTGCGTGAAGCGAAGGAAAAGGTCGGCGAAATTTTGGCCAATGGTGACAAGCGCGCCAGCGAAATCGTTGAAACAGC
>JANYHX010000060.1 GCA_025362155.1 Gallionella sp.
ATCCGGGGATTGCACCAGCAGGCCGCCGCTGACGCGCTTGAAATCATATTGGTTATGCGCATTGGATAGCGGTACGGTGAGCACACGCACATTTTGTTTCGCGGCGGTGACCTTGAGCGCCGCCTCTGAAGCAGACGGCGCGATGATGAGTTCCACAAATTGATTGGCGGTAATCGCCCTTGCACTGTCGGCATCCAGTTCGCGGTTGAAGGCGATGATGCCGCCAAATGCGGATGTGGGGTCCGTGGCATAGGCCAGTTTGTAAGCATTCAATGGCGTATCGGCAATTGCCACGCCACACGGGTTGGCGTGCTTGACGATCACACAGGCCGGTTGCTCAAATGTCTTGACCAACTCCCACGCAGCATCGGCGTCGCCGATATTGTTGTAGCTCAACTCCTTGCCTTGCAACTGGGTGTAGTCAGCAATGCCTCCGGGCACCTGTCTGAGGTCGCGATAGAACGCAGCGTGTTGATGAGGATTTTCGCCGTAGCGCATGTCCTGCACCTTGGCGAAGTTGAAATTGATCTGCTCCGGGAATGCGCTCTTGCTGCCATCTGCATTGATTGCAGTGAGATAGTTGCTGATCGCGGCATCATATGCAGCAGTATGCGAGAAGGCTTTTTTCGCCAAGTCGAAACGTGTCGCGTCACTCACCGCGCCGTTGTTGGTTTGCATCTCGGCCAACACTGAGGTGTAATCGCTGGGGTCGGTGACGATGGCGACATGAGTATGGTTCTTTGCTGCCGCGCGCACCATGGTCGGCCCGCCGATGTCGATGTTCTCGATAGCATCTTCCAGCGTGCAATTCGGCTTGGCGACAGTCGCTGCAAAGGGATACAAATTCACCACCACCAGATCGATGGTCGGAATGCCATGCTTCTGTAGCGTGGCGACATGTTCCGGCAAATCGCGCCGCGCCAGGATGCCCGCATGGACTTTTGGTTGCAGCGTTTTCACGCGTCCATCCAGCATCTCGGGGAAGCCAGTGTAATCCGCCACTTCGGTGACCGGGATGCCATTGTCGGCGAGCAGCTTGGCAGTGCCGCCGGTAGAAATAATAGTTATGCCAAGTTGATCCAATCCTTGCGCAAATTCAAGCACACCGGATTTGTCCGACACGCTGATGAGTGCCTGCTTAATTGCCATATTGCTTCCAATGAAAATAAATTGAGGGTAAAGCGGCGTGACGAATCTTTATTCTATGCCATACCCCAACATCTTTTTGCGCAAAGTATTGCGATTGATGCCCAGCATTTCCGCCGCGCGCGTCTGATTGCCGCCCACGTGTTCCAGCACCATTTCGAGCAGCGGTTTCTCAACACAATTTATTACCATGTCATACATTCCTGCGCATGGCTCTTCGCCATCAAGGTCTTTGAAATATTCCTTGAGTACCTTGCGCACATGGCGCGCCATGTCATTTTCGTCTATCGGAACACAATCATTCATGCTGCCAGTTCCTCGCTGTAATGAAGTTGGGCTCCGCGCTGCGCTTGCTCCGCAAAAAAATCATCCACTGCCGCCAACTGTTCGGCAGGGGTTTCCAGTTGATTCATGTAATGCCTGAAATGTGCCGAGCCGCTCAGTCCTTTGGTGTACCACGAGATATGTTTGCGCGCCACGCGCAAGCCAGTGTGTTCACCGTAAAAATCGTAGAGTTCGTGCACATGGGCTACCAGTACGCGATGGATTTCGCCGACCTCCGGTGCAGGCAGATGCGAACCGGTTTTGAGGAAGTGCTCAATCTCGCGGAACAGCCACGGACGGCCCTGCGCAGCGCGACCTATCATCACCGCATCCGCACCGGTTTGCTCCAGTACGTATTTGACTTTTTCCGGCGTGGTGATGTCGCCATTGGCGATAATAGGAATGCTCACGCTGGCTTTGACTGCGGCGATGGTGTCGTATTCGGCATCGCCGGTGTAGGCACAGGCGCGGGTGCGTCCATGTATCGCCAGGGCCTGGATGCCCGATGCTTCGGCGATCCTGGCGATACGGATGGCATTGCGATTGGCCTTGTCCCAACCGGTTCGGATTTTGAGTGTGACCGGCACATTCACCGCGCTGACTACCGCTTCCAGCAAGGTCGCCACCAGCGGTTCATTCTGCAGCAGCGCGGAACCGGCCATCACGTTGCAGATTTTTTTGGCAGGACAGCCCATGTTGATGTCAATGATTTGCGCGCCGTTATCCACGTTGTATTTTGCGGCTTGCGCCAACATGAGAGGATCAGCCCCAACGATCTGCACCGAGATCGGATCGACCTCGCCTTCATGGTTAGCACGCCGTTTGGTCTTTTCGGAACCGTACAACAGCGAATTGGAAGACACCATTTCGCTCACCGCCATGCCCGCCCCCATGCGCTTGCACAACATGCGGAAAGGGCGATCTGTCACCCCCGCCATAGGGGCAACGATGAGATTGTTTTTTAGTTGATAGGGGCCGATGCGCATCCTGTTTATAGCTTGGGGAATTTTTCGCAGAAGTTTTCCGCGAGGGGGTGGGATTATAAATGAAACATGAGCCCTATGTTATGTAGAATTGTCTACGATTAAAGTTCAGGGTAGCCGCAAAAGAAGGGAATGTGCCCCAGTCCATGAACCTTCCCACTGCTGATTCCATAGGGGGTTTGTAGGCATTCATTTCTATCCTGAACCATGCGTATGGGTGCAACATGATAGAATTCGCGCCTTTCCCGCTTCCATTATCAGGAATAACTGTCATGTTCTCCACCAAAAATACCATAGCCCAAACTGATCCGGAATTATGGGTAGCCATACAAAACGAAAACCGCCGCCAGGAAGATCACATCGAGTTGATCGCGTCGGAGAATTACACCAGCCCGGCGGTGATGGAAGCGCAGGGCAGCAAGTTGACCAACAAGTATGCGGAAGGCTATCCCGGCAAGCGCTATTACGGCGGTTGTGAATATGTGGATGTGGCCGAACAATTGGCGATAGATCGAGTAAAAGCCCTGTTCGGTGCGGAATATGCCAATGTGCAGCCACATTCCGGTTCACAGGCCAATCAAGCGGTGTACATGTCGGTGCTGAAGCCAGGCGATACCATATTGGGTATGTCGCTAGCGCATGGCGGGCATTTGACCCACGGCGCGTCAGTGAATATCAGCGGTAAATTGTATAACGCGATTCAATACGGGCTGAATGAAAAGGAAGAAATCGACTACGATCAAGTGCAGGCACTCGCAACGAAGCATCAGCCGAAGATGATAGTGGCAGGCGCTTCTGCCTACGCGCTGATAATCGACTGGAAGCGTTTTCGCGCCATCGCCGACAGCGTAGGTGCATATCTTTTCGTGGACATGGCACATTACGCCGGTTTGGTGGCTGCAGGCATTTACCCGAGTCCCGTCGGCATTGCGGATTTTGTCACCAGCACCACCCACAAGACCTTGCGTGGTCCGCGTGGCGGCATTATTCTCGCCAAGGCAGAATTTGAAAAAGTGCTGAACTCGGTGATATTCCCCGGCATTCAGGGCGGCCCGCTGATGCATGTGATCGCCGCAAAAGCCGTGGCTTTTAAAGAAGCGGCCAGCCATGAATTCAAGGGATACCAAAAACAAGTGGTAGAAAATGCGCGGGTAATGTCCAAGGTGTTACAGCAGCGCGGCTTGCGCATCGTGTCCGGACGTACTGATTGCCATTTATTCCTGGTGGACTTGCAGGCCAAACACATCACCGGCAAGGAGGCTGAAGCCGCACTGGGGCGCGCCCACATCACCGTGAACAAAAACGCCATCCCCAACGATCCGCAGAAACCCTTTGTCACTTCCGGCATCCGTATTGGCAGTCCGGCCATGACCACACGCGGCTTCAAGGAACTGGAAGCGGAAAAGCTCGCCCATCTGATTGCCGATGTACTGGATGCACCCAATGACGATGCGGTAATTGCACGCGTGGTCGGCGATGTGAAAAAACTGACCACTCAGTTTCCGGTTTATGATATTTGAAAGCGCTGTAATAATAATTAGAACACCTCTAAAAATCGTAGCGAGCAAGCCTAAGTGCAAGGAGCCGCACAGTGAATGACGAGACATACCCGATGGGTAGGCGAGGATTGAACGAGCACGCGACGCAGCGAGCGGGAGGGTGGCTGTATGGCAGCCGGGAACCCCCCGGCCTACCCCTTGCGGGTGAATTGGGCTGCGCAGTAGATTTATAGAGGTGTTCGATGAAATGCCCCTTCTGCAAACACCCCGACACCCAAGTTGCGGACACGCGTGAAAGCGATGAAGGCGACAGCATTCGCCGCCGCCGCCGTTGCTTGTCGTGTGATAAGCGCTT
>JANYHX010000069.1 GCA_025362155.1 Gallionella sp.
ATGTCGGTGGAGATGCCGCACAAAGCGTAGATGCTGCCATCCTCGTGCCGCAAGGGCAGCTTGACCGTCAGGAAAACCTCGGACACTCCCGTAAGAATATTGAGATTGGTTTCTTCGGTGTGCAACGTCTCCCCTTTTTCCAGGACCCGAAGATCATCCTGGCGTATATGGGCGGCGGCTTCGGCATCGAAAAATTTGGTGTCGTCGTAGCCCACGATCTCGGCCATCGGGGCATCGAAGCGATCACGTAATAAACGGTTGGCAAAAAGGTAACGGCTTTGCATGTCTTTTGTATAGATGTATACCGTGACGTTTTCCAGAATATCAGAGAGCAATTTCTGGCTTTCCTGGAATGCCTGATCGGCACGAATACGCCCCAACGCAATTGCAGCCAAGTTGGCTGCTTGCTCAATCAGTCGGATTTCTTCATCCGTAGGGCGGTGAATTTGATGATGATAAATGGCGAAGGTGCCCAACACCTTTCCGGAAATTGAGCAAATAGGTTCCGACCAGCACGATCCCAGCCCCGCCTTGGCGGTGAGCTCCTGATGGGATGCCCAGTATGGATGGGTGTGGACATCTTCTACGATGACACGCTGCCCGGTAAAGGCGGCGGTGCCACACGAACCGACTCCGATGCCGATCTCGATGCCATTGATGGCGGCGTTGTAGAAGTCGGGCAGACTGGGTGCTGCGCCCGTTACCAGATGCTTGTCTTCATTGTCCAGCAGCAGAATGCTGCAAAGCATGGACGGTTGCTCCTGCTCCACACCCCGCACAATAGCTTCCAGAATGGTAGCAAGCGATGCCCCATGCGCCAGTAATTCCAGCACATGGTTGCGGGTTTGTTCACGCTGCTCGGACTGTTTGCGGCGGCTAATGTTGCGGGCCAGCCTGCGCTTGATACGGATGATATAGAAGGCCAGTACCGTACCGCCTGTCAGCAATAAAAACTCTATCATCAGTTTATTCTCCCGCGTCCGGTTGCTGTTGGCAGCGTTGCTTCAGTTTGTCACGTTGACTAATGGCAGCGGTTGCAGACTCCCCTTCAATATTTATTCTCCTGCAACATCCGCAACCCCCAAGCCACACCGAATCCCGTCACGTCACTCGCCACGCTACCCAGCCCGCCTTCGCAACGGCTGGCGGACAAATCCACATGCAGCCACGGCGTGTCATGCTCGACGAAGCGTTTCAGAAAGCGTGCCGCGAGGATGTGGTCGGCTTCGCCATCCAGCGTGCATTGCTTGATGTCAGCGACCTTGGAGTCCAGTGCGGGTTCATAATCGTCATCCATCGGAAAGGCGCACAACCGCTCGCCGCTTTGTTGTCCGATTTGGACTGCTTGTTGCAGCAATGCCTCGCGGTTGCCCAGCACGCCGCTGTAACGCGCGCCCAGAGCCACGTGCATGCTGCCCGTAAGCGTAGCGAAGTCGATCAGCAAATTGGGTTTTTCACGCGAGGCTAGCGTTAGCGTGTCGGCCAGCACCATGCGGCCTTCGGCATCGGTGTGCATGATTTCAATGGTGGTGCCGTTCAACGCCTTGACGATGTCGTTCTGCTTATAGGCTTTTGGCCCGATGTGGTTTTGCGCGATGGCCAGCCAGCAGTCTATATTCACCGCCAGTTTTTGCTGTGTAGCGGCAAGCAAGATGCCAAGCGCTACTGCCGAGCCATTCATGTCCTCGTGCATGCCGTGCATATAGCGCGCGGGCTTGAGGTTGTGGCCCCCAGTGTCGAAGCAGATGCCCTTGCCGACCAGTGCCACGGTGTGCTTCGCCTTGGCAGGGCCGTAGCGCAGATGCACAATAGCCGCATCATCTTCATGGCTGCCCTGCGCCACCGCGACAAACGCGCCGGCACCCATTTTGCGCAGTGCTTTCATGTCAAATTCCTTAAGTTGCCAGCCATTTTGTTTAGCGAGGTCTTTGACGCGCTTGCGATATTGAGCGGGCGTGAGTTCGTTGGGCGGCAACACCGTCAAGGTGCGGCACAGTAAATTGCCTGCTGCTTGCGCCTTGAGTGCGGCAAAAATTTTAGTATCGGCAAAACCGTATAGCGCGATCTTTTGCAGCGGCTTGCGCTGGTCGGCTTTTTTCTTGTGCAACGGCAGCGGCGCGCCGTTCACCCACGCCGCATACACCGCCGCCTCTGCGGCCTGCTGGCACTGCGCATCATCACCCTGCACCACAATGGTGACACTGGCTGGCTGTTCGCTCAACAGCAACTGCATGGCCTTGCGCACCTGGGCATGCACCACAAAGTTTGTTTTGTCGAAGTCCAGCATCGCCCAGACGATCAGGCTGCCGTCTGCATGGTTTGCGGCGATGGGAGTGTCGGCAAATTCTTCGACCTTCATGCCGCGCCGCTTCAGCACGGCGACCAGCAATTCACGATGCGGCACTGACATCAATTTATCTTTGAGGGGCCAAGTTTTTCCCTTGGGCAGCAGCACCAGCAGGTGGGGTGCGTTGAGGGCTTTGGGTAAAGCAGAAGAAGCGGTCAGTTGTGCTAGCATTACGTCCTCGAAAGTCATTCAACAATGCCGCAATTATACGGGCATTCAACACCCAGAATTATGCGCGCTTATTTAGACCTGATGCAGCACGTGCTCGATCACGGCACGAAAAAATCAGACCGTACCGGCACCGGCACGGTTAGCGTATTCGGCTATCAGATGCGTTTTGACCTTGCGCAGGGCTTTCCGCTGGTCACCACCAAGAAGTGCCACCTGAAGTCCATCATCCATGAACTGCTGTGGTTTTTGCAGGGGGATACCAATATCAGGTATCTCCAAGACAACGGAGTTAAAATCTGGGATGAGTGGGCAGATGAGCACGGCAACCTTGGCCCGGTATACGGCCAGCAGTGGCGCTCCTGGGCTGCGCCAAATGGCCGCGTGATCGACCAGATTTCCGAAGTCATCGCGCAGATAAAAAAGAACCCAGACTCGCGCCGTCTGATCGTGTCGGCGTGGAATGTCGGCGACCTCGACAAGATGGCGCTCGCCCCCTGCCATGCGTTTTTCCAGTTTTACGTGGCGGATGGAAAATTATCCTGTCAGCTTTATCAGCGCAGCGCAGACATCTTTCTCGGCGTTCCGTTTAACATCGCCTCGTATGCGCTGCTCACACTGATGGTGGCGCAGGTGTGCGATCTACAACCGGGAGACTTCGTACATACTTTCGGCGATGCCCACTTGTATTTGAACCATATGGAACAAGCGCATTTGCAGTTGTCACGCGAACCGCGCGCCTTGCCAACGATGAAGATTAATCCCCATGTAAAAAATATTTTCGATTTCAAATTCGAGGATTTCACTTTGGAAGGTTACGATCCACATCCAGCCATCAAGGCGCCCGTCGCGGTATGAAAACCCTTATCCCGGCATCGTTATGAAGCCGCGTATTTCATTGATAGTCGCAATGGCAAAAAACCGCACCATCGGCGTGAACAACACATTACCGTGGCGCTGTCCGGAAGATCTTAAACATTTCAAGTCGCTCACCATGGGGCACCACATAATCATGGGACGCAAAACTTATGAGTCCATCGGCAAGCCTCTGCCGGGACGCACCACTGTGGTGGTGTCACACAATCTGGAATTGAAAATTGCAGGGTGCCTCATCGCACACTCGCTGCAACATGCTATTACTGCCTGCCTACAGGACGATGAAATTTTTATCGTGGGTGGTGCAGACATTTACTCGCAATCCATGGTGCTGGTGGACAAGCTTTATATTACCGAGATACAGGAACATGTTGAAGGGGATGCACACTTCCCCAAGTTCACACTCAACGAGTGGCAGGAGGAATCTCGCTTAAAGCACAGTCAGCAAGAACCTCTAGCGCTGGAATATCACTTCGTCACCTATCGTCGCAAGGGCCGATGAAAACTCAGACATTTTGTCCTTATTGCACAGTTGCAGATTCCGGCAATTCAGGTGCAGCGGGAGCTTCCAGTAATTCTGGCGCAGATGGAGATTCCGGTAGTTCTAGCATTTGAGGAGATTCCAACGTGTTCGTATCATTTTGCTCACTATTAAATTCCCTGGATGCGGCTCCGCTTTCCGAGTGCTCCGGGGCTTGTCCCCCCTTTTCATTACCTGGCAAGCCTTCTATCTTCTTCCCTTCTTCAGAAGCATCGTGTCCCTCTTTCAGAGCAGGATTAGCATTGTAAAAATCAGGCGTTTCATTCAATAGCACAGGTATTTCTTCAGTGTTCACAGCAAGCCCTACCTGATTGGGGTGGATGTCGATCTCCCCCTTTTCGGTTCGAATAAAAGTTATGCCTTGATTGACCTTGTCATAGGTGCCAGCGGGATAGCCTTTGCTGTCTCCAGGCAAGATGACCGTGGCCTCATGGTCAGTTCCGCGCACGCCAATTGTTGCGCTGGGTGTCTTGATAATATCGTTCTGCGGATTTAGCTTGCCTATATTACCCGTGACAAACCGGCTGGTCCCTTGGAGCAAGGCAAACAGGCTGTTGTCTTTATTTGTGCCACGATAAACAAATTGCTTGATCTCGAGTTGCGTCTGGGGCCGAACTTCAATCAAGCCGTAGTCCGTCATCCTGATTCTCACCATCCCCGACTGTGCCGTCACGATCGTTTCCCCTACGCATATCTGGCCACCTTGCACAAGAAGCCTTGACCGCCCTTTGCTTTGCGCCTCCACAGTGCCCTGACTGAAAGTCACATTGCCGGCAAGTTGCATTTCACCTTGCTCAGCTTCTGGCTTTATGCCTGTCCCACCCATGCCAGTGCCTTTCGCAATCACTCCAGTGCCGCCCATACCGGTTCCTCCAATGCCGGTATTATCGAACCCAATGACTGATTTATTGTATGTGCAATTGTTTGCAGCGGCCCAGGCATTCCCATTGGAAATAACAAGGGCACCTGACAAGACTATCAACCGCAACAATGACTCATTTCTCTGTATTTTCATCTGAGACCTCTGTCGCTTCATTAAAGTTATATACGCCAAAATTGGTTCGATAAATCGCGTCCTTCCGACCTTGGTCACGTTGTTGCAGATCGGCAGCACGTTTGTTGACTGAATGTAACGCTCTCATGCCCACCACTCGGGAATAATCCGCCAATTCCTTGGCCGAATCGGCACTCAACTTGTCGTAGAAAACACAGCGTTCAAGGAAAGGTGGCGCACCTCCCGCGAGGTTGTGAACGGTCGCAGCCATGTGGTCATGAATATTTTGTCCGAAATAATAGATTTTTTCTTCTATGCCTTGAGGCTGCAAGAATGCGTCGGCAACCAGGTTTACCCTGTCATCCTCGTCCAGCGTGACTACGCCTTGGCGTAGCCATTCGTCCAGAACGACACGTGCACGAAAATCTTTGCTGACAGATTGGACCAGGGATTCAAAGGATAGGCCTTCACCTTTTTTTGCCAAACGCGGCAAGGGAACAGGCGAAGCCTGGTCGTCCAGATAATCAGGATGGCCGCTCCAGATGGTGAGCAGCAGGGCGCTCATGGAAGCATGCTGTGAAAGGTTGATCTCGGTTACCAGTTCGTTGCGCAAGCGATTGATCTCCCGGCGATGAATCCCGGTCAGTAAACTAATGCGGCTGTCAGTCTGGGGCTTGGAAGCCAGCCGGAATTCTTCTTCTGCAACTTTTACATAGACAGATTTGGCCAGTTCACAAAATACCTGGAAAGAAATGCCATGTGAAAGTAATAGCCGAATGAGCGGTCGCAAAAGATAACGGATAGCCGCTATAACGGGCGGCTGGGACTCAGGGGTAGAGTTTTTATGATCATTCATTGCATCTGCTCTTTTCTCTATTAAAATTTCTATGGTAGAAAGCATATCACAAAAAAACACTTGACGTGTGCAAATTTTACACATATTATGCATCACGTGTGTATTTTACACATTCATGTTCGGGCAGATGAGCGCTTGAACATTAATATCACCCTGGTGAAAATCAGGCTTGGAACTTTAAGTTTTATATTTTTTAAGGAGTAAATCATGTTGAATCAAAAAAATGTGGCAAAGCTTATAACGACTTTATTCTTGGTAAGTGGTTCTGCGTTCGCGTTTGCAGTAACCCCGGATATCCCAGCTGCTGCAGCACCGGCGGCTACCGGGATGGAAGTACACGAAGTAGCAGAGGTAGCAGAGGTAGCAGAAGCTCCCGAAGTTCCTGATGTTGCAGAAGCCCCAGAGGCGATTGAAGTGGCAGAAGTCCCCGAAGCCCCTGAAGCTCCTGAAATGCATTCAACTAACTAAACTAGGAATAATCATGAAATCCGCCATACTTGCCACCAGTCTCATTGTTTTATTCGCTACAGCCCCTTTTCAAACTGCATACGCAGAAGAGAATGGAAAATTTAGTCTGGAAACAGGCATGGGCTATACCACAGGCAAGTATGGCGGTACCCAATCAACCAATATCCTGTATGTCCCCGTTATCGGGAAGTACGAGGTTAATTCGTGGACCTTGAAATTGACTGTTCCTTACCTCCGAGTTAGTGGGCCACGTAACGTAATAAATGGAGTGGGTGCAGCGGGTACTGCCACAACAGCTATCACCACCCGTTCAGGTTTAGGTGACGTTATTGCCGCTGTTACGCATAATTCCTACAACGGAGGCTCCTCGGGACTTTTGATCGACTTGACCGGCAAAGTAAAGTTTGGCACGGCAAGTAGCACCCAAGGATTAGGCACTGGAAAAAATGATTACGCGTTCCAGGTAGATCTATATCAAACAACGGGGGACCATACCAACTTTGGAAACGTGGGTTATAAAATATATGGCAGCCCAGTGGGATACAAACTTAATAAGGTTTTCTATGGCTCTCTGGGCGGGAGTTATAAATTTAATCAAGAAACAAGTGGCGGGATGATGGTTAACTTTAGCCAGAAAGTCACGGCGAAAGGATCCTCACACATACAGGCGATTTTCTTCGCCAGCCACAAGCTTGATAAAAATTTGAAAGCCCAAGGCTATGTACTAAAAGGTTTCACCAATAGCGTCCCTAGTTGGGGAGTCGCGGCAACTGTAGCGTATCAATTCTGAACAACTTTATCGGGAAGCCGGATATCCATGGGACGGAGACCGCATTATGCAACTACCGATCCGGGCAATTCGTCGGGCGTGTATTCAACAATTTCTCTGAAAATACAGGTTTAACTAAGAGACACCGAAATAAGTCTACCCGATAATGGTTTGGCGTAAAGGCAGAACCCATTCAATGAAGGTAACAAGATGAAACAGCAGACACTGACAACGAATGGATTCGAGGCATACTGGAAGACGACGCGCAAAGAGGAGTTTCTCTCGCTCATGGACTCTTTGGTGCCATGGTCTAAGTTCTGTGCAGTGATCAAACCTTACTACCACCCCAAGGCAGGTGATGGTCGTCCTCCGGTAGGTTTGGAGCGGATGCTCAGAATGTATTTCATAGCCAACTGGTTCAACCTGTCCTATGCAGCCTGTGAAGATGCGATGTATGACGTACAAGCCTTTCGCGACTTCTGTAAATTTGACCTGGGGCGTGAGGGCGTACCTGAAGCCACAACACTACTGAACTTCCGCCATCTGCTGGAACAGCACGATCTGGGCGCGGCGATGTTTGCCAAAGTCGGCGAACTTCTGATTTCCAACGGACTGAAGCTCTCTGGCGGTACCATCGTCGATGCCACCATCAATACCGCGCCGAGTTCAACCAAGAACGCAGATAACGCCCGCGACCCCGAGATGCACCAGACCAAGGAAGGCAACCAGCGGCACTTTGAAATGAAAGTACACAGTGGCGTGGACAGCAAGGCGGGTCTTGCACACAGCGCCACGATCACCCCGGCCAATGTCCACGATAGCCAGGAACTCTCGGGTCTGCCGCATGGTAATGAGACTCGTCTGTATGGTGACAGCGCCTACATTGGTCCGAAAGAGGTGCTCAAGCAGATTGCGCCAAAAGTAAAAGACCTCACCACCAAACGAGCGAACCGCACATTACATTGACTGATGCTGGCAAGGAAACCAATCGCAGCAAGTCGCAAGTGCGCCATTCCGAACTTTGAATAGCATCTATGGATTTGCCAAGGTACGCTACCGTGGTTTGCTCACTCGCTTTAGCGGAAATCCCAGCGGTAGCCTACATAAAAATACTTGCGCCGCGTCTTGTCATTTTGGGTGGTGCTATAAGTATGGGTATCTTCGATCCCGCCCTCCCCCTCCAGGCTGACCGAGTCGCTCCAGTGGTAATTTAACTTCAGGCTGGGTGTAATCCGCCGGGTATTAATCCCCGAAACGTCGCTCTCTGCATACAGTTGCAACGACATATCCAGCCGCCAGTTTTGCCGCAACGTTTCCACCCGATTAAATAACAATGACCGCCCTTTGAAACGGGGATCATCTACATAGCTGGCGCTGATTACGCTCAGGTCGTTGTCAATAAATAAATTATTGGCGATTGCCTGCATCGTATAGGTATAAGAATTCCCGGTTCCCGGCATCGCGGCCTGGAAACCTGAGGCGCCGGTACCGGAAGTATTGGCAATGCGAAAATCGCCGCCCCATCGCCAGTGCTCCGAATAGGGTCGTGTCATCCCCACCAAAAACAGGTTAGATGTGGCGCTCAGCGCTTGTGCATCCGCACGCAGGGTCTCCGCCGATGTTCCAGATTGCATGAGCGATGCAATAGATTGGTTGGCTTGACCCTGCAATGCAGTGGTAATTTGCAGTGATGGGGTTTTACGATGATCCAGCAGCAAATTGTAATTGCTGCCTGATTCAGTATTCCAATTTCCCTGCAGCGTCGCAATGTTGACCGCTTTGAATAAAGTGTCGTACTCAAGTAGCCCGGAGAAATTACGTTGCGCATCGAAATAATGTGTTTCCACCCCAAGCGCCTGACGATCCACGATGCCCGCCACCTTTTGGTGAATAAAATAACCACTCCCACTCCATTGCTCGGGTAGGCGGGTAAGATCAATGCTCATGCCCGCAAAAGTTTTTTTCTCCGTATCGCTGTTGTAAAATTCTACGGGCGTGCCAATGACACCATTGATACGCCAGGTGGAATTTGGGCTATAACCTAACCATACTCCGTCAAACCGCCCCAGCACTCCGCCTCCCGAGCCATTCTGCCTACCCATGCGGTACAGATAACTGCGATCACGCGCACTCTGTTCTATATAAGCGGCATTAAGCCGGTTAGTGCTCCTTTGTGCGGGGAGAAAATTCGCGTTGTAAACATCGCGCACTACAATGCGCGTATCGGTCGTATAGGTGCGTTTTCGCCCGGTCAAATCCAATGCTGACACCAGCATCGATTGATCCGTGGTGGTCAAAGATTCCGTAGAAACGCCATTGATATCCGCCGTGGTGGTATCGGTATGCGACATGCCCTTGTAGTAATTCTGCGAGAGGCCGCCATAGAACATCATTTTCATGTCAGTGGCTTTCTGCTGGGCTAAATGAAATATCGGCTTGGTGCCAGCTTGAGGTAATTGCGCCAATCTTGCCTTCACTTGCGCCGCATCTTTTGCTTCCGGATAAAATTTCAGATATATCTCATATTCGACGCGTGCCTTGTCAAATTCTCCGTTCTTCTCACGCGCCTCACCGATTAATTTCTGT
>JANYHX010000143.1 GCA_025362155.1 Gallionella sp.
CGGTCTTCACGGTCTTGAAAGAACCGCAGAAAACACACTTGCGACCGTTCAAAAAGTTGGCCGCACAACTAAAAACTGTATGAAACCCTGTAACCATAAGTATCTCCAAGGATACACTGGTTACGAAACGCCCTAATTACCAATAATAAAGGAAGCATAGAAATTAAATAAAGAGCCACATGAGCGCTCTTTAACCTTATATAGGGTTGAAAGAGAAATGAATAGAGCAATCATCCGGCCGCGCGCATGAGTACGCCGGACAACAAGTCTTCCGCGCCCATTGCTACAAGCAAGTCCAACGAACTGGAGCAGGAAAAGCCGCGTCGAGCGCGCGTAATCCGCGTCGAGATTGCACCGTGGACGATAATTTCCATGGTGCTGGTGATCGCCGGGGTGTGGATGTTGATGCACCTGCTGCCGGTTATTCTGGTATTGGTAATGGCGCTGATGATCGTCGGCACGCTCGGCCCCGCAGTGGAATGGCTGGAACAGCGCCGCGTGCGCAGATTTGTGGCTATTGCCATCGTATTCTCCGTGCTGTTCGTGACGACCATCCTGGTATTCGCGCTTACCCTTCCAGAGCTGGTGAATCAAGTGCGGAGTCTGTTCGGCATGGAGCCCGTGTTACGCGAGCGCTTGGCGGTATGGTTCGCCAAATCTCAGGTCACTGCAGGTCTGGCGGACACCTTGCGGAATGTCCAGTATGACGCGCTTATCAAATCTTCCGCCGCCTCTGTGCTGACTTTCTTCACCCTCGTGCTGGAGGGCGTGGCCTATGGGGTTGGTGCGATATTTCTTGCGCTGTATATGATGCTGGATCGTGACCGGTTACGTGGGGGGGTGTTCGCGGTGGTGCCGCGCACCCATCATATTCGGCTGTCGCGCATACTGGTCAATCTGCAAACAATCGTCGGCGGCTATATCCGCGGTCAGGCGATTACCTGCGCTCTGATGGGGGCGTTCATGTTTGTCTTGCTTACCGCATGTGGTATCCCGAACGCCTTGGTGATCGCGGTGTTCGGGGGTATAGCGGACGTGCTGCCGTATGTAGGCATCTTTCTCACCATGGGCCCCGCAGTTGCAGCCGCCCTGTCGTTCGGAACAGGCATCACCCTTATAGTTTTCTTGCTGATGCTCGCCTACGAGGAATTTGAAAGTCGCGTGCTGGTACCGGTAGTCTACGGACGCGCACTGCGACTGCCGTCGTCTGTGGTGCTCTTTTCTCTGATTACCGGCGCTACGCTCTACGGGATTATTGGTGCGCTACTGGCACTTCCGGTTGCGGCTGCGTTCCTGATGTTGATCGACGAATTGCGCGTTGAGTTGCCCGGCGAAACTGAGCAAGCCGGAGATGCAGCGCTCCGAAAAAAAGATGAGCATGGTGAGCGTGAATACACGCGCAGAACTGAAGGCATGCCAGCAGAAGAGGCGTCGGCCATCGCCGTTAAAATGGCGGGCGAACAAAAAAAGGCTGAAGACAAGCTGGAAACTTGATGTGATTCCAATTTGCATTAGAAACGATCACTGCGTTGGCTTCGTCTTCGGCTCCTAGCCGCACTAAATGTGCTGTCTTCGTCACCTCATCCTTGCCGCCTTGTGCTCCTTCCTAATGCAAATTGGAATGATACATCAGGCTGAGCTAAAGAAAACTCAGTAATAAAGCATCCATATTACTGCGCTCTCGGCTTTGGACGCTTGCCGATTTTTACCTGCAAACCAATGTTTGCACCATTGCGCAGTAACTTGATCAGCACCACCCTGCCGGGTTGCAGGTTGGCGACAGTTTCCAGCATGGTGTTCGAGTCATCAATGTTTTTGTCATCTATCGCCAGCAGAATATCTCCCGTTTTTATTCCCGCATGTTCAGCCGGACTATTGCGTATTACTTCGGTGATCAACACGCCTTTGGTGTCGCCGAGTTTGAAGGACTCGGCTAATTCCGGAGTGAGTTCCTGCACGCCTGCGCCGACCCAGCCGCGCGTGACCGAACCATGCTGAATGATTTGTTCCATGGTCTTTTTCGCGGTGGTGGCAGAGATTGCGAAGCCGATGCCGAGCGATCCGCCATTCGGTGAATAAATTGCACTGTTGATGCCGATCAAATTACCGTTGCTGTCCACCAGCGCGCCGCCGGAATTACCGGGGTTGATCGCGGCATCGGTCTGGATGAAATTCTCAAAGGTGTTAATGCCCAGATGATTACGTTTGAGGGCGCTGACGATCCCCATGGTGACTGTCTCACCCACACCAAAGGGATTGCCGATGGCGAGCACCAAATCGCCTACCTGGGCTTGTTCCGGATGACCAAAAGTAATGGCGGGAAGTGAGCCGGGCAAATCGATTTTGATTACTGCCAGATCAGTTTCCGGGTCGGAGCCGATGACATGCGCCTTGGCCTTGCGACCATCGGATAGCGCGGCCTCGATCTGATCGGCGGCTTCTACCACATGCTGGTTGGTAAGGATATAACCATCAGCACTGACGATGACGCCCGAGCCAAGGCTGGAGCTGCTTTGCGGCTCATCCTCTCCAGGGTCGCCAAAAAAATACTTGAAGCGCGGATCATCCATGAAGGGATTGACCGGGGCCTTGATGGTAGTAGTTGTAAAGATATTCACCACGGCGGGGGTAGCTTTTTGTGCGGCAGCGCTCAAGCTCATCGGCGGGGATTTGTCGTTGCGCGTCAGCGGGGTATTTTCATACAGCGTGACCACACCGCTGCGTGCCGCATTCGGCAGCAAATCCGGCTTGAGGGTATGAATAATAAACAGCAGCGCCAGCGCGATGGTGACGGTTTGGGTAAATAGAAGCCAATGTTTACGCATGGTAAGATGAATTCAATGGATTTAATGTTAAAGGAGTAAGGGATGCTGCTTAACGAATTGCGCGATTATAACGCAAGCCTGCTGCAAACCAACCTGTTCAAAGATTACTGCCCGAATGGCGTGCAGGTTGAAGGCCGCGCGGAAGTGCGGCGTATCGCGACCGGCGTCACGGCCTCTCAGCATGTACTGGAGGCAGCGATCGCGTGGGGCGCGGATGCGATCTTGGTACATCACGGTTATTTCTGGCGCAACGAAGAGGCCACTATTGTCGGCATCAAGAAAAAACGCATCGCACAGTTATTGCGCAACGACGTGAGCCTGCTGGCCTATCACCTGCCGCTCGATGCGCATGCCGAACTGGGCAACAACGCGCAACTCGGCAAGTTGCTCGGCTTGATCGAGCAGGGCCGGTTTGGTGAACAAAACATTGCCTGGCTGGGTACGCTGGCGCAGCCCCAGACACTGGCACAATTTACCCAGCAGGTGGCCCATGATTTGCAACGCACCCCGCAAGTCATCGGTGATGGGAACAAGAGCATACGCAAGGTGGCGTGGTGCAGCGGCGGTGCGCAAGGATATTTTGAAGCAGCCATTGCCCAGGGCGCGGATGCCTACCTCACCGGAGAGATATCCGAGCAGAATTTTCATCTGGCCAACGAAACCGGCGTGGCCTTCATCGCCGCAGGGCACCACGCTACCGAGCGATTCGGCATCCAGGCGCTGGGGGAGCATCTGGCAAAACAATTCGGTTTGGAGCATCGTTTTTTCGATCAGGCCAATCCGGTTTAATTCGCCTCTGATTTAATTTCCACCCGTGTTTAATCGAGCAGTTCGTCACGCAACTGATTAAGAGAAGCGGCCAGACCCTGCGGAGCGCTTTTTAGTGCCGCATTGGCTTGTTCGATCAATTCCTTGTGTTCTATCAGCAGCGTTTTCAGAATAGCTTCCATATCATCCAATAATTGTTCGGGGCGATTTACGTAGCGCAATAAAAAATCTGTACGGCGCGGATGAAACGTTGTCCACTGCCATGCAAGAAAACTCTCATTGCTTTTGAAGCCTGCTTTTTGCAGCGCTTCTTTCAGGTTGTTTACGGCAGGCAATCCGAGGTGATTGGGGGAGGGTGGGGCGCTCCACATCAGGCCAAAATAAATACGCCATACCCCGCCCAGATATTGTTGTTCCATCATTGGACTAAGGTAAAGCGGTTGTTCCGGCGGAGTGCTGCAATGTAATCCAACGATAATATCCGCTGCATTTTTGTCTTCGGTAAGCTCAAGGTTCCAAGCCAGTTTATGAGCTTTGATTAATGCATTGAGGCGTGTCAGCAAGCCCTGCCAAAAGCGATTGTTTATTTGCTCGCGCAGCTTGTCCATTTGTTCGGCAACGGAGAGACCTAATGGTAAATTTTCTGGCTTCGCAAAAAATTCCAGTACGGCTTGTTCCTCATTCATGTGCCTGACCCCTAAAAATTAAATTAAATTTAAAAACGTATATAAGCAATTGCTGTAATTCGGCGCGGCGTATAACTTTTTTTGCGCTGGGGAGGGTAAGTTGCAATATTCAGTGTTGACTTTATTTTTCAGAGTAGACATTATTCGCCCATGTAGTCGCGCCGCGCTTTTTTTAGGCGGGGAAAAACAAGGCTGATAGTAATTATAATCGCGATACAACGCATCAAAAAATAATCCGATTTACCTGTTCTGTCATGCTGACGCTCAGTTGGCGTGCGATCTTGTTTGCTGGGGGAGCGCTTACGATGCACCGTTTTTTACGTTTATCTGTTTTGCTACTGGGATTATTTGCTGCCGCGAGCTATGCAGCCGATGCCCCCCCACCTGCTCTGACGACCGAGGATGATTTAGGTCCGGCTATCGAGCAGCCGATTGAATTTCCCCACTTTCGCCACGCTGGCGATGCCGACAAAGGTGGTATGGAAATCAACTGCATGTATTGCCACACCTACGCCCGGCGCAGCATGGTATCGGGTATTCCACCCATACAAAAATGCATAGGATGCCATCAGAGCATCGAGTCGGTACGCGAAACTCCGCGCATCAAAAAATTATTTGAATACTGGGATGCGAAGAAAGCCATTCCCTGGAAGAAGGTACACGATCTTCCGGACTACGTGCGCTTCAGCCACGAGCGTCATATCAAACGTTTCATTTTTCAGTTAAACCGCCCGGTTCAGGAAGTATGCGGCTATTGTCACGGCAATGTGAAAGAAATGAAGGTGGCTAGACGCAGCAAATTGCTTTCGATGGGCTGGTGTGTCAGCTGCCATGAAAAAGAGCATCCGGTCACTGCCGAAGGTGGTACACCTATCGGCGATCAGGCCTATTGGTACGGTATGCATAAGCCGCTGGTCGATGCGTCGGGCATTATTAAAGCTAAGGGCCCGAACGACTGTTCGGTATGCCATAAATAGTCAGAGGGGTTGTGATGATGAACAGTGGTTCCATAAAACATTTGATAAAGCCGCTAGCCATTCGACTAAGCGAGCAAACAACGCTCGCCAAGTCGCTGGTTATGGTCGGGCACCCGTTTGATCGGCGTGATTTTCTGAAGGTGCTGGGCTGGGGCGGGGCAGCGGTGGCGTTGAGCGGTTGCGGTAACGGTTCGGTGGAAGATGGCAAGGAAACGGTCGTTTCGTATGTGGAAACGAACGACTACATGATCCCCAGTATCAGTGTGTATTTCAATTCCACCTGCGCGCAGTGTGATGCGGGTTGCAGTATCACCGGGCGCATCCGCGAAGGGCGCGTACTGAAACTTGAAGGCAATCCTGATTCTGCAATCAATCGCGGCAAGACCTGCGGCTTGGGGCAGGCGGGTGTGCAGCATCACTACAATCCGGATCGTGTGCGCGCGCCGTTGTTGCGCACGGGTAATTCAGGCGAAGCTATCACTTGGGAAAAAGCTTACGCGCTGATCGCGGAGAAGATGAATGGCGTGAGCGGTGAGGAAGTTGCGTTTTTGAGCGGCGGCGTGAGCGGACATCTGAAGGTGTTGCTGGGCAATTATCTGGACAGCTTCGGCTGCAAAAATCATTTCGTATACGAAGCGGTTGGACCGGCTGTGTTGCGCGCCGCAAACAAAAAATCATACGGCGTGGAAATGCCGCGCTTCAATATCAATAAAGCCAAGGTGGTGCTGTCATTCGGGGCTGATTTTTTGGGCGCATGGGTTTCGCCGGTACATTTCTCGCAACAGTATGCGCAGTTCCGCAAAGGTGTAGATGGCCAGCGCGGTGTGCTGATTCAGGTGGAGTCAAAGATGACCTTGACCGGTGCCAATGCGGATCGCTGGCTGGTGGTGCGTCCCGGAACGGAAGGTATTCTGGCGCTGGGCATCATCAATGCGCTGGGCGCCCATGGCGTCACATTGTCTGGCGATATTGCCGCTGCGGTGAAAGGTTATGACAAGGAGCGCGTCAGTAAAGATACTGGCGTGTCGGCTGAGCAGATCGACAAGATCGTCGCCTTGCTGAAAGAGCGTACCCCGAGCCTGGTGCTGGTGGGAAGTGCGGCAGAAGGTTATGCGCATGGTTCGCAAAATGCCGCCGCGATCAATCTGCTCAATCAGGTGTTGGGCAATGTCGGCAAGACGGTGGAGGCTGCGGCGGTTGTGCCGTTCCCGCAAATGGCTCCGTTGACTGGCAATACCGCCGCATTGAAGACATTGAATGACGGCTTGGCTGCGGGCAAGTACAAGGTGCTGTTCAGCTATGCGGCTAATCCGGTTTTCACCGCGCCGGGCGCGATGAAGTTCCCGGACAATATGGCCAAGGCGGGTTTCAAAGTGGTGTTTGCCCACTACATGGATGAAACCGCCATGCAGGCTGATCTGGTGTTGCCACTTGATTCCGCGCTGGAAGATTGGGGCACGCAGGTTCCCGAATATATGGCGGAAGGTGCGCAAATCAATATCCAGCAGCCACTGATGGAGAAGCTGCATGCCGAAACGCGCGGCATGGGCGATATTCTGCTGGCTTTGATCAAGCTGCGTCGCGCCGAAGACTACAAAAAATACGATGATTATTATGCTTATCTACGCGCAGCCATGTTGCAAAACAAGAATGCGTTGGGCGGCGGTGCCGATGATGATACGTTCTGGACTGAAACCCTGAGCAAAGGCATTATCAAAGTGGCGGGTACTAAACAAATACTGTCCGGCAAAGTAAGCGCAGCGGGTTTGTCGTTACCCACGCCTGCTGCCATCGATGCGCAATATCCGCTGCAATTGATTCCGTCGGTGAACGCCAGCCTGCGTGATGGCCGTCATACCAATCAACCGTGGTTGCAGGAATCCCCCGATCCCTTGACTACAATTGTGTGGGATTCCTGGGTGGAGATCCATCCGAAGAAGGCTGCTGAATTGGGAATAGTAGAGGGCGATATTGTTGAAGTTACTGGCAAGAATGGTTCACTCAAGGCGCAGGCCTACTTATTCCCTGGCATACACCCTGATGCGATTTCCATCCCATTGGGTCGCGGCCATGAGGCCCTGGGCCGTTATGCAAAAGGTTATGGTGTGAACCCATTCCAGATTCTGGATACGGTATTTGACAAAGAGACAGGTGAATTGGCATTGCATGAGACTCGTGTGAAAGTCAGCAAAACCGGATCGCGCGTGATTGTGGTTAAGGATGAAGGGCCGGTGGGCGGCAAGCAGATGGGCAAAAAAATTGCCGTGCGCGTGGCCAGCGACAAAGTGAAGCTTTCGGAGGAGGTCTAGTATGTCAGTTAGCAATCTATTGGAAAACTGGTCGGATTTTCGTCATACCCACCCGGTTGATGATGTGCCGCACAATCCCTATAAATGGGCGATGAGCATCGATCTGGATGCATGCAGCGGTTGCAATGCCTGCAGCGTGGCTTGCTATGCAGAAAATAATCTGCCGGTGGTCGGCAAGGAAAAATATGCGCATGGACATTCGATGCACTGGATGCGTATTGAGCGTTACTGGGATGAAGATATTAGTACCGAAGGGGGCAGAGACTTTCCCGATCAGGGCGCGCAATTTTTGCCGATGATGTGTCAGCAATGTGAAGCGGCTCCCTGCGAAACGGTTTGCCCGGTAGGTGCCACCAACCATACGCCGGACGGCATTAATTCGCAGATTTACAATCGCTGTATCGGGTCGCGTTACTGTGAGGCGAACTGCCCGTACAAAGTGCGTTACTTCAACTGGTACGACTATCCGACTACCGACAATGTCTGGCCTGCCGAAATGAATCAGCAGCTGAATCCGGATGTGTCGGTGCGCGGTAAAGGCGTAATGGAAAAATGCACGTTCTGTATTCAACGGGTCACAGTGGCCAAGAACAACGCGAAGAACGAAGGCCGATTGGTGCATGACGGCGATGTGCAGACGGCCTGTCAGCAGGCCTGCCCAACGAGTGCTATTTCTTTTGGCAATCTGGTCGATCCAAAATCAAAAGTGCATAGGCAATGGCAAGCTCAACAAGTCGAGCTGAATAAAGATGCGCAAACCAAGGACAAAGCCGAGAATAATGAAGAAGGCGGCGGGAGCAAGGAAGAGGGCGGAAGTCTGCGCGGTTATCGCATCTTTGAAGAATTGCGCCCTTATCCCTCTGTTATGTATCTGGAACGTGTGCGCGAAAGCGCCGTGTAAGCAGCCAAAATTACTGAAATTTCTTTAGGAAAGAAACGATGAAAGATATCTGCGAAGACATTGCTTGGGCGAAAATTAATAAAGATGTGCTCAAGAGCCTGGAAAATCCCAGAAAGCTGTATTGGGTAATTTTATTCGTCGCAATTGCCATGGTAGGCGTTGCGGTGGGTTCTGAAATTTACCAGTACATGGATGGCATGGGCGTATCCAATAAAAATAATACGCATGTATGGGGCTTGTATATTGCTACCTTCATTTTCTGGATCGGCATGAGCCACTCAGGTACCTTGTTGTCAGCGATTTTGCATTTGATGCATGCCGACTGGCGCAAACCAATTTATCGTTTTGCCGAAGCCATGACGACCTTCTCGCTGATGACGGCGGGCTTGTTCGTCGCGGTGCACTTGGGACGTGTATGGCAGATTTATTATGCATTACCCTATCCGAATGGGCGTGGTATATGGCCGAATTTCCAGTCTCCTCTGCTGTGGGATGCAATGGCGATCTTCACCTATTTGAGTTCGTCGATCCTGTTCCTGTATGTCGGCATGATTCCGGATCTGGCAATTTGCCGCGACAACATGAATCCGGGCTGGCGCAAAAAGCTGTACACGGCATTTTCACTGGGGTGGGAAGGCACCGATCGTCAATGGCGTAATTTCCGCGTCACCTATTTGACCATTGCCTGTTTCCTGATTCCGCTGGCGGTGTCGGTGCACTCCATCGTGGCCTCCGATTTCGCAATGTCACAACAACCCGGTTGGCACATTACTTCATTCCCGCCTTACTTTGTGGCAGGTGCGCTGTACTCTGGCTGCGCCGCGATCATTACGCTGTTCATTATTTTGCGTTATGTGTTCAGGTTCGAAGAGTACATGACACTGCCTATCCTGAAAAAAATCGTACGCCTGACATTTGCGATTGCAATGGTGTGGACTTATCTGAATCTGATCGAGTACGCCTCGGTCTGGTATGGGCATGACCAGGCATCCAAGGATGTATTGATCCAGAAGGCCATCGGGCCTTACGCGCCGTTCTGGTGGACGATGAATTTCTGCGGCACGATCGTCCCGCTGATTATGTTTTTCAAGCGTTTTCAAACGCATATACCGGTGTTGTTTGCGGTGTCCTTGCTGTTGAATATGGGTATGTGGCTGGAACGCTGGATGATCGTGGCCCCGACTTTCTCGCATGGTTATTACCCTTGGACGTGGGACCATGATCAATGGCCCAGCCTGGTGCAATGGGGAATTGTATTTGGTAGCTTCGGCTGGTTTACCTTGTTGTTTATGGTGTTTTGCAAGGTGTTTCCATCGGTCTCCATGTACGAAGTCAAGGAAATGGTTTATCACCGCAGCCAGGCTACCAAAAAATTGGTCGCCTCGGGAAAGCTGGCAACAGCTGGCCTGAATGCAGATAACCTGAATGCAGACAGGGGAGCACACTAAATGAGCAAACGTCATTTACTCGGATTGTTCAGCAATTTCGACGAAGCTGAAGCGGTGGTTAAAGAGTTGCGCCGCACCAGAATTAAAGGTTTTGATGCAGATAAAGACATGATTGTGAAATCGCCCATCGAGCATCCGGAGGTGGAAGAGTTTTTAGGTCACAAGCCGGTGTATGTGCAGTGGTACACCCTGGGTGGCGCGTTGGCAGGCGGTTTGCTGGCGTTCTTTTTGATCTCCGG
>JANYHX010000187.1 GCA_025362155.1 Gallionella sp.
CCAGTATGTCTGCCGCTGATCTGGCAGTCACTTCCAGTACAAAATATTCCAGTAATCTTAACTGCTGTTTCCTTATTAACTTACAATGGCTTGTCTTCATCTGATTGGCTTAACATTTAGGCTAATCTACTTCAGCCCCAAATAAAATATATACTGCCAAAACATTCCCGAGGAAAAATTATGGTTACTAAAAGCAGGCTTATTCAAACATTCAGATTCCTAAGTCTGGCTGGCCTGATAGGCCTCTATGGCGATCAAGCTTGGGCGGGTAATCAAGCGGCGGTCGGCGTATACGCACAGCATGCGGGCGGCAAGATTATTTACCATTATCGTGTAACCAATAATAGCGCCCAGAATATTACGGCTGTGGTGATCGGGCGCAACAATCAAAACGACGGAAATCCAGATAATGACGTCAATGAACTTGTAGAACTTCCGGCCGGATTGAATTCCAAATTGGGTATTCCTTCGACCAGTGCCACTTCGCCTACGGGCTGGCGCGTGAGTGTGCTTGCGCCAGAAGAAAATCAAACCCACGCTATTACCTGGGAACCCCTTAATGACCGCTCGCCCAAGCTTGCTGCGGGACAAACCGTGAACAAAATGAGTATTGCCGTGGATAAGGCCGACAACCACTATCTAACTGGCCATGCGTTAATCACATTTGCTGATGGAGACCCGGCAAATATCAGCGTTCCACTTGAACGACTGGATAATACTCCGCCTACCCTTACGGTAATCTTGAGTCCTGACAAGGTGATATCGCAAAGCAATAAATTCGTGGCCATCAATACCTCCTTCTTGATAAGGGATGATTATGATCGCATGCCTGAAATCAAGCTGGAGTCCATCACCGCCAACGAACCTTTGTCGGCTAACGACATACGCGACGCAAGTTTTGGTCTGGATGACCGATATTTTAAATTCCTGGCCGAAAGCAAAAATATGGCGGGGAGAATTTATACGGTGACTTATTCGGCAACCGATGGCTCGGGAAACCAGGCTCTGGCTTCCGCCACAGTGACAGTAGCTGCCGCAGCTGTACCGGTGACCAACCCCGCAATTGCACCGCACGAGCCCAGTAAAAAGAAAACCCCATAAAGCTGAATTACTGAGCCTTCCGTAATTTCACCAGTCGCCGTTCGGGCTGATGTACATCAAGGCGTATTCAATAGTAATCAGACTTGCTTCAAGGCCTCATCAAACTGATTAATCGGTAACGGCCTTCCGAATAGATAGCCTTGATAGTGAAGGCAGCCATTTTTCAGGAGGATTTCTCGTTGTGTTTCGGTCTCGACTCCTTCGGCAATAACGTCCAGTTTCAGGCTTTGGGCCATAGCGATGATGGTGTGCACAATTGGTTCATCGTTGATACTGGTCGCGATATCGCGTATGAAAGATTGATCGATCTTGAGTTGATCGAGTGGCAAACGTTTGAGATATTGCAGAGATGAATAACCGGTGCCGAAGTCGTCCAGGGAGAACTGGACTCCGGCTTCATTCAATGTATTCATGGTGACAATGGTATCCTCAATGTTCTCCAGCAATAAACTTTCAGTCAGCTCAAGTTTGAGCAGCCTCGGATTGACGGTATGCCGCTGCAAGGAAGCAAGAACTTGAGCCGCGAAATCAACTTGGCGGAATTGCTTAGCGCTGACGTTCACCGCCAGCGTAAGGTCACAGGTAAGCGCATTTTTCTGCCAGGCCTTAAGCTGGGCACAAGCGGACTCCAGCACCCATTGCCCGATGGGTAATATCAAACCGGTTTCTTCCGCCAGCAAAATAAAATTAGCGGGAGGGATTAAACCGCGTTCAGGATGTAGCCAGCGTATCAATGCCTCTGCTCCAATTGGAGAGCGCGAACTGTTTACCTGAATTTGGTAATACAGCTGGAATTGTTGATGTTCAAGTGCGTGGCGTAATTCCTCTTCGAGGACTGCGCGAGCATTGATCGTCTCCTGCATTTGCGGATCAAAGAAACGCAGCGTATTGCGGCCAGCTTTCTTGGCCTGATACATGGCGATATCGGCTTGCTTTAATAGTTCATCGACTCCTTGCTGGCTGCCAGAGATGAGGGTGATACCGATGCTGGAGGTGCTGCGACATTCATAGGTAGCCAGCTGATACAGTTGGTCGAGGGCAGCAAGAATTTTCTCGGCGACTACTTCCGTCTGCGCCGCAGCTTCTAAAGCATGTTCACTGAGATCTTCCAGCATCACTACAAACTCGTCGCCGCCCAGACGTGCCACAGTATCGCCTTCGCGCATGCAGGACTTCAGACGTTGTGCAACTTGCTTAAGCAGTAAATCCCCGATGTCATGACCGAGGGTGTCGTTGAGGGTCTTGAAATTATCCAGATCAATAAACAGTAGCGCACCTTTGCGCCCGCTGCGCGCACTGGAACTCAGTGCCTGCTTTAGCCTATCTCTAAGAAGGCGCCGATTAGGCAGCAGAGTGAGAGAGTCATAGAAAGCCAGATTGTTGATCTGATCTTCCGCTGCCTTGCGCTCGGTAATATCGGTTTGTGTTCCAACATAGTGGGTCACTAGTCCATCAGCCGTCTTTATGGCTGTGATGGTTAACCAATTTGGATAGATTTCACCATTCTTGCGTTTGTCCCAGATTTCTCCTCGCCATGAGCCGATGCGATGGATACTTTCCCACATCGCATCATAAAAAGCTGCATCATGGCACCCCGATTTGAACAGACGAGGTGTCTGACCAACGGCTTCCTCACTCGAATAGCCAGTGGCTTCACTGAAAGCATTATTGATCCGTAGGATCACCGTATTGGCATCTGTGATCATTATGCCTTCTTGAGTCTCGAAGGCAGCCGCCGCAAGGCGAAGCTCCTGCGCCAGATTGAGTGCGCGCGACCGTCCGCTAGCCAATAACCAGACCAGTAGTGACAACAGCACACTCACCAAGACACCGGATACCTGTATCAATGTGACTCGCCCGGTATCGAGATTCGCTTCAAAGGTGGGCAGAGAACGCACTTTGATCGACCAAGTATGGCCGCCAAACTGGGTGCGTTTAATAGAGTTATATAACGAAGGCTTGGTTATAGTCGGGGAAAAAATGCCATCATTGTCATACAGCAGCGCTTCTAACGTTGAGCTTTCCCCATCCCAAATCTCGAGATCAATCTTATTGACCTGTTCGCCGAGGATGCCGAGCATCAGGTCATCCATGCGAAACGCGGAATGAACCCAACCGATAATATTGGCGTGGCGTTCCGTTAGCGTATCGTGCGGAGCGCTATTACGGTATACCGGCAAGAACATCAGAAAGCCTGCCTGTACGTTCTGTTCGGTTTCCTGTACCAGTTTAATTTTACCGGACATAGCCGATTCATCCGAATCCCGAGCCTGCTCCATGGCTACACGAGAGATCGCTTCTGAATAGGGATCGTAGCCAAAGGCACGTAAGTTACGGCCATTGAACGGCTCCACAAAAATGGTAGGGGAATAGAGATCACGTTCGCCTTCTGGGCGCAGGGTATAGTTGGGGAAGCCCGCTTTGCGCATGGCTTCGATATGCTTTACTTTTCCTTGCGGCGGAATAATCAGCGAAAATCCCACACTCTGAATGCCTGGATAGTGATGCACTAAGCGCAAATTATCCACGTAGCGATGGAACTCATCTCGTTCAACAATCTTCGACGCGCTAAACAGGCCTTGAACACCGTGCAGGACTTGCTCATAGGTTGCCAGCCGTTGCTCGATACGTAGTTTGATTCCGTCAGCCTGGTAAGCAAAGTTGCCCTGCTGAATCTGGCGCGTAGCATTAAAGGCTGTATTTTGAAGAAGATAGGTGGTAATGAATCCACAAGTCAGTACCAATAACGGCAGTAGCTTATTGATGCGCCTCCACCTCATAGAGGGCAGACCAATAGCATGGTTGTGGGCACAAAATATTCAGTGCTCATTAATATCTTATTGGTAGCCATGAGGTTCTCTTCAAATTTAAGGATGCAATTACAAAATTGATTCTACTCTAGTAAATAAAATGTGTGCGCAAGGGAAAACAAAGATTAAAGACCATGGCGAATTATCATAATTCCTGGCGCCTGCTTAGGGAAATAGATCGCGAAATCGGGAGGATTATTTTCTAGTGGGATAGGCCGGGAAATATTTCTAACAACCCATCTGCCATGAATTGCACCGCCATTGCGGCGAGTATCAAGCCCATTACGCGGGTAGC
>JANYHX010000210.1 GCA_025362155.1 Gallionella sp.
TTTTCATAGTTAACGCGAAAGTAATTCAATAACCCACTGGAGTCAATCGTTTTTTTCAGATATAACATTTCTCAAAGGTGGCGTTTCCCAGTTAGCCTCCATTGAGATTTACCTGGACCAATTTATTAATCACTGTGGTCGCGCAGTTTCAGTTAGGACATACGCACCATGCTTATGCGCCCCCTTAATAATTTTCTCGCAAATAAATAAATTCGTTCGCACTCTTGTACACACCAAATGTAGCACGTGCGACTGGATCGTTGTTGTAGCTTGTGCCAGGTGCCCACAGACCTTGTAAATAAGGCAAGTTAGCAGTAGTAGTTGCCACGCAAACTGTTCCGCCCGGTGGGTCGGTACCCAAATCCACGCACAAATCTACCGCGACTTTTGCTGCACTAGTGGGTGGGCTCAAATTAAGCGATCCGGTACCCGATGAGAACGCGCCCACCGTAGCGTTCACCCCAGCTGGCGGAGCGGTCAGTTTAATATTGCTTGCTGCCAGCGTGGTGCAACTGTCCGCAGTATTGGTAGCGAATGAGCTGCCATTCCAGTATTGCGTTTGAATCGGGATCGGCAATTTAAGCAACTCTGACCCATGCGCATTGCCAAGCTTGAGCCGCCCATAGCGGAATTCGTTACCAGCATCGAAAGGGAGGGGGGTAAATACAGCAGGTGTGAGCGTTGTAATGTCACATCCTCCCGCACCAGCCACGCCACAATTTCCGACCCCGGCTGTGTACTCGCTGATGTCCTTGACGCTGTGCGTAAGCGTGATGCTGGCGGTGAACAGAGCCAGCGGCGTGGTAGTGCTGCGCTTGAAGGCCAGCAGGTCGGTAGCATTATTGGTCACCGTGCCAGTGCCATTAATGCCGGGCACGATAGTAGGCGTCCCCAAGGCAACCTGTGTGCTGTCCCAGTTGGGCGTGGCTGCAGGCGTGTTGGCGTAAGTATAGGTTTGGGTAACGCTACCACTGATTAGCGTGCAAATATCGGGGTTAGTGGTGCAGTCCTGCGCACCAGCCGCCGTAGTAAGTTTCCATAGGTTGCTGGTGTAGTTCGCCGTAGTCGTGGGAGTGGCCGCGGTATTTTGCGC
This sequence comes from Gallionella sp., assembly GCA_025362155.1. GTDB lineage: Bacteria > Pseudomonadota > Gammaproteobacteria > Burkholderiales > Gallionellaceae > Gallionella. The sequence goes on from JANYHX010000210.1 coordinate 1,094, forward strand.
TGTTACCAACACCTGCGGCACACTGACATAGCCGAATTGCTGGCCTATATAAGTGAAGGAGCGCGCCAAACAAGCTGTGCTGTTGAATGTCTTGAAACTGGGCACGTTATTTGTGGTAACCAGGAAATGATCCGGCACGAATCGTCCAACGACGAGGGCTGATGAACAAATGTAATAACCGGTGCAATCGGCGGGAGTGCCATCCCCAGCATCTACAATTGCAAAAATTTTGTCCTGTAATTGCAAGGTAAAAGCGCCCACTTCGCTGTAGGTTGCGGTGGTCGAATTGATTACCCCTGCCGTAGCCGCACCAAAAGTCATGGCACTAGGAGTGCCAATACACGCAGTTCCAGTACAGGCTGAGGTGCCAGCGGGTAATAACACTCCCGCAAGATTGCAAACATTAGTCCCCGGCGTGGCGGTACCTACACAAGCCACTGCAAGGGGAGTTCCTGCATAATTGGTGGTGGTAACTGCTGCTGCATTCAACGCCGATGCCCGGATCGTAAATGGTTGCCCCGCCTTGTGAACGTTTCCGCCGGTCGCATTACTGTTGTTCAGTGCGCGGGCAACCCCGGCGGTGAACCAGTTATTGTCTGTAATACTTAGGCTTAAGCTATTTGGTCGGATTGCAAAATTATCTGTTGAGCAACCTATCGCCGACGCCACACCTGTCGCGGGATAACTCACACGGATACGCACATCTTGCCATGCGTTATTTTCCAGAAAACTCACGCCCACTTTGCGGCCATTATCTGCCGCCACAAAAATGGGATTGGAAGCCAGCGTTTGAATATTTATCCATGTGCTGCGGCAATTATTCGCATCTAAAGCCCCTGTGTTATCGCTGGTATTAAGCAATTCAACCTTGACGGCACCAGTAAATGTTGCCAAAACAGCGGTCTTTGCAAGATTGAGTGCAACCACATCCAGAGTAAAGGCAGCTCCGGCACGCTTGGTCAAAATATTGCCGACTATCGCGCCAGCGGCAGTACTGCTTTCAAAAGTATTAAACCGGCCAGGATTAATGTTCAATACCGTAAATGTCTGGGGGTTGGAAGTGCCGCCACCTAATCCACTAATCACCGGATTAACTACGTCGATGTTATACGTTCCTGGGGTGGTCAGGTCAGTGGAAAGAATAGTGACGCTCAATTGGGTGGCACTGACATAGGTGGTAGTCCGATTGGATCCTGCAAAGCGGGCTATCGAAGCAGGCACAAAATTAGTACCGTTCACCGTCATGGTAAAACTCCCCGCTCCGACATTTGTGCTGACCGGGGAAATGCTGGTGGTGGTGGGCACGGGATAGTAGATGATGAATGAACTGCTGGTTGCGGTAGTGAGGCCAGTGCTGGTGGCAGTCAGCGTATAGGTGCCGACCAGATTGACACTGAGATTACTAAAGGTGGCCTGCCCCGTAGCATTATTAGTAGTGGTTGAAAGTGTACCGCCCAAGGTCGCCCCCGCTGGGGTGGTCAGCGCAACCGTAACAGTGGGCAAGGCAGCGCCTGAGCCGCAGGCATTCAAGGTAACAGCGGGAGAAATCGCCACGTTCCACAGGGTATTAGTCGGCTGCTGAATGTACGTTAAAGCCGTGCTTCCTGTTTCTTTTAAAGTGCCCAAATTCGGGCTGGATAGATTGGGGCCAGATGTCCCGCTGAGAGTGATGTTACCGGTGGCCAGCGGAGAACAAGAAGTGGGCATTACCTGAATGCCCGACCAGGTAAGTGATCCAAGTGTAGTACCGGAACTGGAGGTCGCCACGTTGATGGTAATGGTGGAGGCCGTGATCGTGGCGTTGGAACTGCTCAAGGTGAGATTCTTGGCATTGGATCCACTTACCAAACCCACAGACACTGTGACGGGCGCCGCAGTATTGAATTTAAATCCGGCGGGCGCAGTTAATACGATGCTGCCCACACCAAGTCCATTGGGCGCAGTCTCCGTCAGTGTCGGCCCGCTGAGCGTGACCCAAATAAGACTGGCGATATTACTATTTGGTATGGCGCTCCCGCCGGTAGTGGGCGTGACATTTACAACCGGGGGAACTGCGAAAGCTGGCGAGGCAAGGCTGACGGCAATCAGGGCGGGGATAATTACCCGGAGGGCGTGCATGGTCGTAATCATTTTTTTTAGCTCCCAGAGCTTTGCAAACCCCAGGAAACTAGAAATTTTACACATCATTGCATTCATCACTCGCCCTCCACGCTATGCCCGGTCCGCCGCTTTATTTCTAACTTGCCCATCCATATCTTATTGAGCAATCGTTACACTCATCTGCCGCTCCACATAATCCGGTGTAGGCGCAGTACCCTGCGTTGCAGTAGAGGTCAGTTGGTACATTGTAATTGTTGCGCTGGCTTCCGAAACGGCCGCGCTACTACAATCAACCTGCACACTAAAATTTGCCAATGTGTTTGGCAACGCAGCAAGCGCAGTAGTGGAGGCGGGGCAGCCGCCATTTTTCAGCACCTGATATGCACCCCACTCTATTCCTGCCTTGGAAGCCTGATAGGCACGCGCGCCCAGCACATCCATTGCGGCACTTTGTTGCTGAGTAGTGGAAAGTGTCACTGCGAACGTACCCAATGCAGCGATGACCACCAGCAGAAAAATGGCGGAAATGAGGCTGAAGCCGTACTGCATTGGGCTTAATTTTTTATGCATTTTGCTATTCATGGCACGTTGCTCACATGAGTGGCACTGTAAAGAGTGACAGTCTCGCCGCTCTCGGTAATCCCCAAATTCATTGACACTAGTCCGGAGCGCTGCGCCACTACAATGGGATCATAGGTAAAGCTGCATGCGCTGACATTGGCTGCCAATAATGCACCACTGACGCCAGGTACGGTTGCAGAAGGCACAACAATCGCATTCCCGGCAAAACTGTAGCGCTTTAGTGTTTGCCCCACAGGATCACAGATGTAACGCACCTGCTCATGCACAATTTGAAAACGCGCATTGGGTGATTCAAGCGGGAATTGTTTGGCAGTAATATTTACGATGGGGGAAGCTACCGAACTACATAATGTGCGATTGTTGTTTCCCGTCACGTAAGCATCTGCTGGCGCGATGCCCAGGTTGTATACCACTACTTGATCGTTTGCTGCACAAGTGGGCGGCGTGCCCAGCACTTCGAACGAGCTATCAGCAATAGTAAAGTCCAATATATTATTTGTTCCACCCCAATCGCTGCGATAACGACCACCACCGCTAGTGGAAAGAAAATCAAGATAGTAAATAGTACTTGCACCAGAACCGGAGGTATGGACTTGCACGCTATTCGGCAAGGCCAGCCGCAAATCTCGCCCGATGCGGCGCAGCGCGGTATCGGCGATATCGGTCATGTCGGCTCGGCGAGCGACGTCCATATATTGTTGCACCGGTGCTTTGAGGAACACCGCGACCATGCCGCCGATGATACCGGTGATGACGATCACCATAATCATCTCGACCAGCGTGAAGCCTTGTTGTGATTGCGTGTGCATCAGGGAACCGCCCTTGGTGAATAACGAGTGCGCATCCCTTCGACCACTACCGGGACATTGTCCGGGCCGGTCACTGTTACAGTAATCAACAGCGCTTCATTGTTGGCAATAGCCGGTGAACCGCCCGCAGCAGGCATGCCATTATTTGCCACGGCTATTGTTGCCGCATAGCCGGCCGGTCCGACAGCAGTATTGGTAATATCCCGGAGGGCTCCTCCAGCCATGTTGAAGCCATTGTAGTCACTCACGTTGTCGAATTGTGGAACAGCGTAACGACCTTCCGCGCCGCCCACGCTGGCCGCGCCTTCCGGCCCGATGACCGCACTCTCATCATTCGCTCCTCCTGCGCCACCAGTGCAATCCGCAGCAGTAACCGCGCTTGCCGCATTCGGATCATCGGGATCGCAAAAAGTAAACGGCATTAATTCGACTTCTTCGAGCAGCGATTCGGCTATTGCCAATGCCTGCTTGTGAATCAGCGGATCAACACTCCCTCTGGTCGTGACATTCATCACCAGCAAGATGCCCGCCAGCGCCACGCTGACAATCACGATGAACATAATCAGCTCGACCAGGCTGATGCCGCGCTGCTTGGTCCTTTCCATGATGGGTGGCTGTTGCGGGAATACTGGCGGCGCATCATCCCCAAGTTTGGCTATTAAATTTTGCACCTTGATTCCACCTTGTTTTGCCAGTCCGGGATTTTCCATCCACACCTGAATGAAAAATTCCCGCATCTGCTCAGACTGCGCCAAACGGCCGAGCATCGTTTCCTCGGGAATGATTTTGCGCGCACGCGCCCCGGTCTCAAACATTCGGGTCTTCTCCCCGCTTTATTTTTTGCAGCGCCTCTATGTCGAGCCGGTCTTTGGGACGATTCGCGATGCGTTTCATCATCAACAAATCATCAATAGCCGCTATCCACACCTGTTGCCCAAATAGCTTCCCCGCCACTGCATTCTCCATCAGTTGCTCAAACGATACTTCCGGCCGCACCAGTATATCCACTACACCACCACCGGCCTGCGGCTCTCTCAGTGCAAAGGCTAGCATTCCCTTTTCCTGGTGCCACTGTTCGATCTGGCCGGAGTTTCTTAGCGATTCGATGGATACCGGAATGGAGGGTATTAATCCGAAACGTTTTGCCACCTCGATAAAACGCACCAGATTCGCGTCATTCATCGCCAGTACCAGATCGATATCAAAAGTGGAACGCATGAATCCGTGCAGTTGCACGGCCATCCCCCCCACCAGCACGTACTGGACTTGCCCTTCTGACAGCGAGTGCAGGAGTTCAGCGGTTTTCATTTCTGCGACCTAGACTGTTTATGGCGAATGTACATAGCCGGTCTCAGCTTCCATGAAAATATTATTCGTTGCACCGCTTACGGCAATTGATTTCTGAACGGTGCTGGGAGTAGTACCTAACGCATCATACGGTTTGCCCAATGCATCAAAATTAAAGGTTGCAGGAGCAGCGGGAGCAAGCGCAAGTGTAATGCCCGAGCCGGGAGGCGCGCTGATAGAATTTCCGCCTGTCGGCAAAGCCAGATTGGGGCCACAGGCACTCGCTGCTCCGCTGGCGTTGGCGATAGTTAGGCTAATTGTGCTGGATGTTATTGTCACGCAAACATTACGATGTTGCGCGATAGCCTCCTTCTGCGCGTAACGCAAAGTGGCTTGCACCTGATCGGCAAAGCCACGCGATTTAAATACATTGACGTCAAAAAAACGCGGAGCGGCAAATACTGCCAAAATACCGACGATGACCATTACCATGATTAATTCGATCAGCGTGAAACCGCGCTGATCATCACCATCTCGCAAAGCTGATAGTCGAGTATTCACCTGAACACCGAAGCAATGTTCGGTCTCCTGCTTGATCGCCTCGATTTGGCTGGAACTCAAACGCATGTCCGATAGCCTTTCAGAAACGGAATTTGGTTAGCCGTGCAGTTTAACAAAAACCGCAAATAGCCACCAAAAAACAGGGAGGCAAAAGCCTCCCCCCATGTTTTTATTCTATAACCAGGCAACCGTGATCTGTCCCCCGTTATTTAATGCAATTCCAGCAGGTGCAGTAATGACATACGCGCCCCCGGTGGGTGCCATCAAATTGGTGTCACAGGCGCTTGCTGCGCCATTGAGGCTAGCAATACGCAAGGTAATAGTACTGGGAGCAGGGAGAGTAAACGTCACGCAAACATTCCGATGCTGGGCAATCGCCACCTTCTGCGCGTAACGCAACGAAGCCTGCACCTGATCCGCAAAACCGCGCGACTGGAATACAGTGTTGTCAAAAAAACGCGGCGCAACGACGGCGGCAAGAATGCCAGCAATGACGATCACCATGATCATCTCGACCAGCGTGAAGCCGCGCTGAATTGCAGCGCCATGGTTTGAGTGGTTACCCGTGTTCATAACGTGCCGCAAATCCCCTAACGTGACGCAAAATTTCGACCAGTCTGTCCGCTGCCGCAAAAGCGCGATTCAGCACCGCCGCTTGCAGCTCGCTATCTTCGGGGTAATCGTGCGCAAACGCATTGCGCATCTCGCGCAACTCCAGCCACTCGTCCACCGAGGGCAGCGCGCCGATCTTTTCCAGACGATTCAACTTGTCCAGGTAAGCCTCCAGATCGCCTTGCTCTTTGGTCAATTCAAGAACCATAGGCAACAGCTTCGCGCCCATTGCGTCCTGCAATTTTGCGAATCGCCCGACGAACTGATCGACAACCGCCACTTGCGCATCGTCCAATTCATGCAATCGGTCGGCGTTTAGCGGCAATACCGTTTGCAGCGCGCGCTTCGCCCACAGCATCCGGCGCGCATGCGTCTCGCATTGCGCAAAAATCAAAGAAAACACGCTCGCGCTCACAGCTTGATCCCCCGCTGTCTTGCCAATTCATGGACAGGCAACTCCTCGCCACCGGAACGTTGCAACACCAGATCAATCCTGCGATCACCGATACGCCGCTTCAGCCGGGCAAGGAAGACAAAGCGCGCCGCCGCCAGCTGGTCGGCATCGCCAGTTGCGGCGCGCACATACAAGTCCACATCGCCGCCTTTGGCCGTGTCGTCCACGCGCGAACCGAACAGCCACACCTCGGCCCGAGCGCCGAAATAATGTTCGGTCTCCTGCTTGATCGCTTCGATTTGGCTGGCACTCAAACGCACGTTCTATGGCTCTCTGTAATGAACTCGGGACAGGTGCGAGTGTAGCAAATTCCGCAAACGGCGGGCGAAAAACAAGGGAGGCCTGAGCCTCCCTTGTTTTATTCTGCAACTGCAAATCAATCGAGGCTGACCCCATTGATTATGCATTTTTTTTGTGTCCTTAATCTACTACAGAATAAACTCGCTTAAGCAGTGCAGAGCACGGTTGCAGTTGCGGTTTGAGCTTGCACACCCGTGATAGTAATTGTGACTGTGGTTCCCGCCACCTGAGCTACGCAAGTAGCATCAGTAGTGATGCTATATCCGGCAGGCAGAACCCCGCCTGCCAAAGCACCTGCCACCAGCGTGGCGCCTGCAGTCGCACCATTCAATCGCGTACAACCCACACCAGCCACACCGCGAGCCATACAGGTCGAATAATTAATAGTCGATGCAGAGCTCACAGAACCTGCAACTCCTTGGACGCCTGCCAGAGCCGCATCGGTTCGCAGATCAACGAACTTCGGCAATGCCGTCGCCGCCAAAATGCCCAAAATCACAATCACTACGATCAATTCAATCAAGGTAAAACCAGATTGTTGTTTCATTTTATTTCTCCTAAGTTAAGGCCGCAGCCTTGGTTATTGAAGCATCATACAACTTGAGCGTTTCATCCTTGCCGCAGCAAGCAATTCACGGACAGTACGAACACTAAGTGAAAGTCCAATATAGGCGCAACCTTTTACCGACTAGCGGTCAGGTTATGCCAACAGACGGAACACCACAAAAAACAGATAAATGCTGCCCAGCAACACCAGCCAACCAACTCTTCGCGCATGCCGCATGACAAAACGATCTGCGTCGTCACGCGGTATTTCCAATACTTTGGTGGCACGGCGTGAAGATACCCATTTATTTGCCTCTTCTTCCATGCCACGCAGCAGGCTGGGGCGAAACCATAAGAACAACCCCACTATGAGTGCCACCGTACCCCAGACCAGTGCACCTAGTACCAAAGCATCCAGCAGACTCTCCAGCAGCTTGGGCGGAAGCATCTCTCTTACCCGAAAGTGTTGCAGGGTGTAGGCCCTGTCAAACAGCATGCCGAAGTAGACAAAGATATAGACCGCCCCCAGCACGATTGCTGCTCCCACTGCGCGATGATGCTGATAAAACCATTGCTCAATACTCACGCTGCGATCCAGCCAGCGGTTGACATGTCGAGTGGAAATCCAGCGGTTCGCCACATGATTGAGCCGGTCCACGAACTGAGGCCTGAAAATCAGCAACAATCCCAACAATATGCCGAGCACGGCCCCGAAGAGTAAAAATATTGCGAGGTCGCGCCATAAAAAAATATAAGCCGGATTAGTCAGCATATTAGGAGCTTCCGACACAGGATGTTGGCACCATACGCCGCTAAAACCAGATTGTCCAATAAGCGTAGCGTCGCGTCGACTTTCAAAGTTATGAACTTTTTAAAACCATGAATAGGGTTCAACAGGTTCGAAAAGTATGCCCGTCAATTCCGGAGGTGCATTTTGCAAAGAGGGTAAACGCGACTTCTCATGATTGACCATGACGTGAAATCGTATCCATTTCTTGCCATCGCTGCCTGGTTTAAAATAATTGGCAGTGCGCACTACATAAACCAGCTCACGCGTCTTAAGATCGAACATCCAATTACCAGACTCTACTGCCAGCGGAGTAGGGTCATAAAATTCTCCGGAATAATTGCGCGGCTTTTTTTGCATCCAGTTCATGGGATTATCCTGAGCCAATGCCGCTACATCGGATGACTTGCCGCGCGTTAAAATTTGTCCGTATTGCATGGTCAGCGCGGATTGTATCGACCCGGCCACTTGCTCCATCGCCGTTTTTTCGGCTTGCTCCAGGTAGAACAACGCACGATTGAAAAATACTGCCATTAGCACCACAACAAGCGTGACAACAATGACTAATTCAATCAAAGTAAAGCCGCGCTCAGAGGGCAGAGGTTTTGTCGCGGCTTCGCCACGTAATTTTTTGAAACGTGCCGCACGGTGGCACACAACCAGCTGTTTTATGATAGAACTACTAGCCATTCGACTAGGCTGGCAAACAACGCCATCCAAGTCGCTGGTTATGTCATCTGTCTTCTGTCCTCTGGTGCTCATTTATGCAACGCCGCTTTGCCCAGATCCCACATCGGCAGGAAAACGCCCAGCGCCAATATCAATACCATGATGCCCAGCATCACAATCAGGACAGGCTCAATTTTTGAACTGAGGGCGGCAACGTCGTATTTGACTTCACGCTCATACATGTCGGCAATCTCGAACATCAACCCGTCCAGGTCGCCGCTTTCCTCGCCGACCGCAATCATTTGCAATACCACCGGATTGAACACCCCGGTGACCGTTGCAGTACGCAGAATGGTCTCGCCGCGCTCAACACCATCGCGCATTTGCTCAATGCGGGTGCGCATGAATTCATTATCCACCACCATGCCAACCACATTCAGCCCTTGCAAAATCGGCATGCCGCTTTTAAACGAAAGCGCCATGCTGCGCGCGAATCTTGCCAGTGTGGCTTTGAGGATAATCTCGCCGGCTATCGGCAATTTAAACTTGTATCTATCCCATTTATAGTGACCGTCCGGCGTCTTGATATAGAAGCGAAAACCCAGCACCACACCCACTACTAAAGCAAGCATCAAAAACCAATAATCCACCATGAAGCCGGAGAAGCCGATCAGCAGTTTGGTGATTAACGGAAGTTCTGCATGGAAGCCTGCGTACACTTTGGCAAAGGTCGGAATAACGAACAGGTTAACGATAATAATGGCAATCACCATCGCCATGATGACGAAGCTGGGATAGCGCATCGCTGCCTTGATGCGCTCGCGCATATCGCGCTCAAATTCCAGGTGCTCATATAATCGTATGAAAGTTACATCCATCATGCCGGTCATTTCTCCCACTTGCACCATGCTGATATAGAAAGGAGAAAAAACTTTTGGATGACGGCGCATCGCGGCGCTGAGTTCACGTCCGCTGTCCAGACTTTCACGCAAGTCCTGAAGCAGCGCCGAAAAAGCCGGGTTCTGCGTGGATTCCTGCAATCCAGCCAACGCACGCATGATGGGGACGCCGGCTTTAAGCAGGGTGTACATCTGGCGGCTGAACAACATCAGGTCAAGGAGAGTAATCGGCTTCTCGGTAAGCTGACGTTTGAGCCAGCCCGCCTTACTGGAAGCTCCGCCAAGCACACTGCGGGACTGAATAATTTCAATAGGCGTAATACCGGTATTCATGAGCTGATCGGCAATGACGCGGCTATCTTCACCCTCCAGTGTGCCTTCCACCCGGTCACCACGGCCATTGCGCCCTTTGTAGGCAAATACGCCCATCGCTATTCTTCTACCCGATTGCTGATGGCCATCACCTCGAATACCGTGGTATGTCCCAACTTCATCTCTTTAAGGGCGTGATCCAACATTGTTTTTCCCTGCATGTGTTTGCTCGCCATCTGCATAAAATGGGTGGCGCTTTCATGTGCCGCCGCTTCCACTATTTCGCGGCTCATTTCCAGCATTTCATATACGCCCATACGGCCCCGATAGCCGGTGCCATTGCAATGTGAGCAACCGCGTCCATTTTTTAAGCCAGCCCATTGCTCGGGCGTCACACCTTCCATCTCCATCCATATTATTTCTTGCGGAGTAGGACTATAGGACTCAGCACAGCTTTCACATACCCGGCGCAACAAGCGTTGCCCGAGCACCGCCTGCACCGAAGAGGCCACCATGAAACGGGGCACGCCCATATCGACGAAGCGGAACAAGGTGCCTGCTGCATCCCGGGTATGCAGCGTGGAAAACACCAGGTGGCCAGTGATGGCGGCACGCAATCCAATTTGCGCGGTTTCCGCATCGCGCATTTCGCCAATCAGAATCACATCCGGATCCTGGCGCAATGCAGAACGCAATACGCGCGAAAAAGTCAGGTCGATTTTATCGTTAACCTGAATTTGATTGGTTCCAGCCAAACGATATTCCACCGGGTCTTCCACCGTGATGATTTTCTGATCGAGAGTATTGATCTCGGCCAATGCAGAATAAAGCGTGGTGGTCTTGCCACTACCGGTCGGCCCCGTTACCAATATCATGCCGTTGCTGCGCCGGATGATTTCACGAAAACGTTTCAGCATTTCCGGCGGCATACCCAGCTTCTCCAAACCAATCATTCCGCCATCCTGACGCAACAAGCGCATCACCACCGATTCGCCATTTTGCGTGGGGCAGGTGGCGATTCGCACATCCACGCGCTGATCGCGCACCCGTACCTGAAAACGCCCGTCCTGCGGCAAACGCTTTTCGGAAATATCCAGGCCGGACATCAGCTTGAGACGCAGCACCAAGGCAGGTGCAATTTTACTGTCACCTTCCGTTTGCAAATGCATTACGCCATCGATGCGGAAACGTATCATCAGCCGGCCTTCCTGCGGCTCAATGTGGATGTCGGATGCACGTATCTGGGTGGCGTCGTCGAACATGGTCTGCAATAACTTGACCACCGGCGCCTCTTCCATGCCGACACTATCGGTCAATGCCCCAAAGTCTACATAGGTGTCGCCGATGTCTTCGCTGAGTTCCCGCGCGAGGCCGGTAATTTCATCGGTACGTCGATAACCGCGATCTATGCTTTCCAGCAACTGCCCTTCGGTGACTACAGCGATATCAATATCTTGTTTGACAATGCGCGTGATTTCATCAAAGGCGGATAAATCGGTTGGATCCGCCATGCCGATCAGCAATACACCATTGCGCTCTTCCAGCACAATCGCGCGAAAACGCCGCGCCTGGCTTTCCGGCAGCATCCTGACCTTATCGATATGGATGTTGTAGTACTTGAGATTGATGTAAGGGATGTTGAGCTGTTTGGCGAGCGCCTCGGAAATATGCTCTTCGGTAACGAAAGCATTATCTACCAGTACCCGTCCCAGCTTGCGCCCGCTTCGCTTTTGTTGCTCAAGCGCAAATGCGAGTTGATCTTGCGAAATGAGTTTTTGCTGAACCAGCAAATCGCCTAAGCGAATTTTCCCCGGACGCGCCATAATTCCCCTCCCGAATAGATTTTTCTGCAACTCTACTTTTAGTAGGGGCGGAAGTTAGCCGTTTTTCATGATGATGACAAGGACTTAGCTGCTATTTTTACGGAAACCTCTATAAATTCATTTTCCGGGCGAATCCACCCGCAAGGGGTAGGCCGTTGGGTGCCCCGCTGCTGCGCAGCGACCCTATCGCTCGCGGCGTCGCATGCTCGCTCACTCTTAGCCTATCAACCCGATATGTCTCATCGTTCGCTGATAGAACTACTAGCCATTCGACTAAGCCCACAAGTGGGTGAGTCGCTGGTTATGCGCGGCTCCTTGCGCTTCATCCCGCAAAACAAATTTCTAGAGGTTTCCTTATGTTTCACGTGATTCTGTATCAACCCGAGATCCCGCCGAACACCGGCAATATCATCCGCCTGTGCGCTAATACCGGCTGCCAACTGCATTTAATTAAACCCCTGGGGTTTGAGTTGGAAGACAAACAACTGCTTCGTGCCGGTCTGGATTATCATGAGTTTACCCGCTTGCGCGTGTACGACAGTTTGCTGGAGTGCCTGGCGGCATTCGACCCGGCGCGTATATTCGCACTGACCACCAAAGGCTCGCAGGCCTTTTATCAGGTGCATTATCAGGCAGGTGATGCTTTTCTTTTTGGTCCCGAGAGCCGGGGCCTGCCCGCCGATGTGCTTGACCAATTCAATGCGCAACAACGTGTGCGCTTGCCGATGCTACCCGACAACCGCAGCCTGAATTTATCCAATACCGTGGCAGTGACAGTGTACGAAGCGTGGCGGCAATGCGGTTTTGACGGCGCATTGATCAATTAAATAATGCGCGTTTCATGGCACCATTCTTTTTTCTTCTCTAAGAAAAATTTCCAGCAGATCATTCAGGAATCGTTGCCCCAGCGGGGTTGGTGCAATACGTTGGTGATCCCGGAACAGCAACCCGCGCCGCTCCGCTTCTTCCAGTTCACGGCGGATAGTAAGCAACGGCAAGCTGGTACGTTCCTGAAATAACACACTGTCGAAGCCTTCATTCAAGCGCAACGCATTCATCATGAATTCGAATCCCAGCTCATCGCGGCTGACTTCATGTTCAGTTTGGATCGGTGCCTCCTTGGCGACCTGTTGCATATATGCCTGGGGCTGTTTGTAACGCGCCTGGCGCATGATCTTATCGGGAAAACTCAGCTTGCTATGTGCACCCGCGCCGATGCCCAGATAATCGCCGAACTTCCAGTAGTTGAGGTTATGTTTAGCGCAATGTTTCGGTTGCGCAAATGCAGATGTCTCGTAATGTTGGTAACCATGTGCTGTCAGCAACCCTTCAATGTGTTGCTGCATGTCACTGCTCGTATCATTGTCCGGCAAGGAGGGCGGATTACGATAGAACAATGTGTTCGGCTCCAGCGTCAGGTGATAGCAGGACAGATGTTGTGGTTTAAATTTCAGCGCGGTTTGCACGTCTTGCAAAGCTTCATTCAATGTCTGTTTGGGCAACGCATACATCAAATCTAGATTAAGGTTATCAAAATGTTGTTGCGCGATTTCAATTGCACGTTGTGCTTCATCCGCAGAATGAATGCGACCGAGTGCTTGCAGATGCGTGTCGTTGAAACTCTGGATACCCATCGACAGGCGGTTCACCCCGGCCTCACGATAGCCGGCAAAACGTCCCGCCTCTACCGCACCGGGATTGGCTTCCAGTGTGATCTCCGCGCCAAGATCAAGCGGCAACAACATGCGCACATTGCGCAGGATCTCCGCGACACTCTCGCCACTTAACAAACTCGGCGTACCTCCGCCAAAGAACACCGTATATACCTTGCGTCCCCAGACCTGCGGCAGTGCCAATTCTAGATCGCGGATTAACGCCGCCACATATTCCGTTTCTGGAATGGCGCCCCGCGCCTCATGCGAATTGAAATCGCAGTAAGGGCATTTGCGCACGCACCACGGAATATGGATATACAGTGACAGCGGCGGCAAAGCCTGAAAATTTACGGTTTGTGATTTTAAAATAAGTGGCCGGAGAGGGAAAGTGGTCATGGACGCGAATGTTTCATGGCTGTGCAAATTAGTATATTTTTCCGCAACAACCGCAATTTATAGCTTGTGTTTTATCCTCAGCATCACTCAAGCCAGTTTTTGTTTTTTGATGGAATACATTTTTTCATCAGCCTCATGCAATATCTCATCAAAGTTTCTTTCTTTGCCCGTTACCGTTACATGGCCTATTGATAAGGATATTGCCCACCCTTCAGCTTGAAATTTCTTCTCGGCTGCTAATTTAATGCGCTTGACCAATATTTCACAGATGTATTGATTTGTTTCGGGAAACAGCAATACGAACTCGTCTCCGCCAATACGAGCAGTAGTATCAATGCTTCTGGAGTTATCTCTTAATATCTCGGCAATCGCTTTAAGGGCGGCATCTCCCACATAATGGCCTCGGCTATCATTCAGTTTTTTGAATTGGTCAATATCCATAAATAATAGTGAATAAGGGCTGCCAGAGCGTTCACTACGCCCTTGTTCCGCTTCAAACCTTTCGGTAAGTTCCAAACGATTTGCCAACTCTGTCAAGGCGTCTTTGCGGGAATACTCTCTTTCCTTCCATAGCCTTGCCACTACCCGACCCAGCACTGTAAAGGTGACGCTACGCGAAAAAATGTTCATCGCAAATGCGCTTAGCGGATAACTGGGCCAAATAACAATGGCTTCAGCAACACTCCAGGAAACAGCAGATATAACGCCCACCCATGTGGATGCGTGTGTATCAGAATGGCGCATAGAGCGAATTGCCCCTATACGTGCAGCTTGAATAACCGGCAGGCAATACAACACATCCAGAGAATAAAACATCCCGGCTTCATAATTCCAAATAGTGATGAGTATAATTTCTACTATTACCAACGGGAAACGCCAAAACATATTTTTCAGTGCCATTTATTAACTCAGCGAAAAAAATTAATCATCTGACTTGGAATATTGCTTTGCAACCTTAGCCTATAATAAATTTGAAAGGGCTTATTGGAACTTCGAGCCACGTATTTATATTGGCTGCAGCCAGCTAAAAATAAAAGCCGTATTGATTTTGAGCGTGGTGATTTGGCTCCCCGACCTGGACTCGAACCAGGGACCTGCGGATTAACAGTCCGTCGCTCTACCGGCTGAGCTATCAGGGAATGAAGAGGTGCGCATGATAGTGATATTGCCTTGCACGGTCAACTCAATTAGTTCCACTTCAATTAGTTCCTCGGGGAGGGAATTCCTGGAGGTTTTTCCTAACCGGCAAAACAGTTCGAGAAGGCAAACTGGACGACGGTGAGCAGTAACTGCAAGGAATACTGGAAAGAATGATTTACAACTCTGATTCAGACGTGCTATCAGTTAAGATACCGCATGGACAATAAAACAATTTTTGTCAGGACTCCCAAAGGCGAAGAGGCAGCGCAGAGTAGAACCTCGCCTCTTCCCGGCGACGTTAAACGCGCTTTGCTGATGGTGGATGGATCCGCAACGTTCGGCGAAATCAGCAAGCGCGCCGCGCCCAGCATACGCGCCAGTCTTGGCGAGATGCTGCAAGAACTGGAAAAAAATGGCTTTATCGAGGCCAAGTCAATGCTGGCTAATACCCCCAAGATGGTTTTGCCGCCGCCCGGAATGGTCGTTCCCACCAAGCTGGCTACCCCGCATAAAAAACCACCAGCAGATGATACTGCCGCCGAATTGGATTTTATGTCCGGCAGAGCGGCTCCCCCGCCGAGCGCGACGTTAACCGAGGAGGCTCGATCCGAGGAGGAAGAAAAATCCAGGCAGAAAATCGCCGCTGAGAAAATAAGGGTGCGGCAGGAAGCTCAAGCCATCCTGCTTAAAACTGAACAAGCAGCTGCCAGAATTCAGGAAGAGACGGTGCACCGCGATCAAGCAGAAGCGGAAGCCACCCGGCTCAAGGCGGAGCAGGAAGCCAAAAAAATACGCGAAGAACTCGAGGCGGCGAAGTTAAAAGCCGAGCGAGAGGCCGAACTGCGGCTTAAGGCAGCCGCCAGAGAACGGGAACAAGCCGAAGCTGCGCGTGTGAGAGCAGAACAACAAGCTGCACAGATGGTCATAGAACTGGAAGCAGCCAAGCTAAAAGCCGAAGAAGAAGCTAAAGCCAGCCTTGAAGCTGCGGCCCAAGCTCAGGCACTTATAAAAGCCGAGGAAGATGCTGCCAAAGCACGGGAAGCTGCCGAGCTCATTGCCAAAGTATTGAGCGAAACGGATCTGACTATGCCAGGTGTCATCACGACCACACGCTCTACCAGTGGGACCGTGTTATTTTTTGATGTGGTTGGGTATACCAAACAATCCGTAATTAAACAGATCGAAATCAAAAGGCAATTCAATCACATTGTTTCTGGGTGTCTAAAAACGCAGGGCGTAGGCGAACATATCATTCTTGATACTGGCGATGGCGCGGCCATCGGTTTTTTGCAACACCCTGAAGACGCGCTGGAAGTAGCGATAAACTTTCGCAAAATTGTCATGGCAAATCAGCACCTGGATTATCCGGATATGAAGGTGCGCATTGGTATACACCTTGGCCCCATCAATATCACCAAGGATATGAACGGTCAGAGCAATATGGTCGGCGATGGGATCAATGATGCGCAACGGGTAATGAGTTTCGCGGACATTGACCAGATTTATGTTTCCCGTTCCTATTATGATTTTGTTTCGCGGCTGAATGATGAATACGCCGACATGTTTAAATATCGGGGCATGCAGGAAGATAAGCATGGTCGCGAGCATGCTGTCTATGAGCTAGTCGATGCTGCGTCTGCTGCAGAAACAGTCCAGCCACCCGTCAATGAATCAGAGGCAGAGATACCAGCGACAAAAATAGCCAGCAATGCAGAATCTGCCCTTGCGACTCTGAAGCCGGATGCATTTGCTTTTGACGCATTTCAGATTGACGATCCGCAACGCTCACCCGCACCACATACAGATCAGCAATCGGCAAAAAAAGTGGGTGACGCGCAGCCCTCCAGCGATGCCACGAAAATAATTCAGCCCGCAAAAGTTCAGCCGCTGCTACACCCCAAATCCCCTGTGCCATATGGGAGCATAGCGGACGAAACTAAGCCCAGTCAGGAACAAATTAAACGCGAAGCACAAGAACGCGAACAGCGCATTGTTGCGGAAGCACAGGCCAAAGAACTGGCCACTGCCCAATCCAAGGTATGGGCTGAAGCCGAACAACGCGCACGCGAAACTGCCCAAGCCAATGCGGAGCGCGTGGCGCAGCAGGCTGAAGCTTCCCGCCATGTCGCAAAGCCAGTTCGTGTTAAACGAGCCCTCAAGCCGATTGCCTGGGGCGGTCTGGGAAGTATGGTATTCAAGCTGGGAATATTTTTGGTGCTGCTGCTGGTGGCTGCATTATATGTCGTCCCGTATGTATTTCCGCTGCGTGATTACATACCTAAAGCCGAACAACTGCTCTCTGCAAGACTGCATCAACCGGTGCATATAGGCTATTTATCCGGGCGCATTCTGCCCCTGCCACGCTTGGATCTGGGCGAAATATATATGGGTGAGAATAAACAATTTCAGGCCAGAAATGCGCAAATAAATTTTTCTCTCAGCGGATTGTTCGGCGATAAAAAGCCAATTAGCAGCATCGAATTTCAAGAGATGAGAATCAACGCTGCCCACTTGCAAAGTGTAACTGCCTGGTTGCAA
>JANYHX010000245.1 GCA_025362155.1 Gallionella sp.
CTCACTCGCATTACTGACGGCGCACCCGCCACTATTCTTGCAAAAATCGAAGGACGTAATCCGGCTTACTCCGTGAAAGATCGTATTGGTGCGGCTATGATTAACGATGCCGAAAAGCGCGGTCTGCTGGGTGCGGGAAAAGAAATTGTCGAACCCACCAGTGGCAACACCGGCATCGCGCTGGCCTTCGTCGCGGCGGCACGCGGCATTCCGCTGACCCTGACCATGCCCGAAACCATGAGCGTGGAGCGGCGCAAACTTCTGGTGGCCTACGGAGCGAAGCTGGTGTTGACGGAAGGCGCTAAAGGTATGAGCGGGGCAATAGCCAAAGCCAAAGAGATCGCCGACTCTGACCCGAAATATGTGTTGCTCCAGCAGTTTGAAAACCCCGCCAATGTGGCCATCCATGAAGCTACCACTGGCCCGGAAATCTGGAACGATACCGACGGCAACGTCGACATCTTCGTGTCGGGCGTAGGCACGGGCGGCACCATTACCGGCGTGTCGCGGTACTTCAAAAAAACGCGCGGCAAGAAAATCCAGTCCGTCGCTGTAGAGCCAGCCGCCAGCCCGATCCTGACGCAAAAGCGCGCGGGTCAACCCTTGCAACCCGGCCCGCACAAAATACAGGGCATAGGCGCAGGCTTCGTACCCGCGATCCTTGATCTGGATTTGGTGGACACTATTGAAACCGTGAGCAACGAAGATGCCGTGCTGTATGCGCGACGTCTGACACTCGAAGAAGGCATCCTCTCCGGGATTTCGTGCGGTGCCGCCGTGGCAGTGGCGGTGCGATTGGCGAAAAAGCCGGAGAACAAAGGCAAGACCATCGTCGTTATCCTGCCGGATTCTGGCGAACGCTATCTGAGTTCTATTTTGTTTGAAGGTATTTTTGACGCTGCGGGTTTGGCGGTTTGAAGTGACCTTGAGATAAATATTAGCAATTAAACGCCTTTCTGCCACGGGGTATAAATTACTCCAGACTGCAGGGCAGTTGCCTGCCCTGCAGGATAAGCTCACTTCCCTTTTTACCTGTGCTCATCCGCATATTCAAAAAACAGATAACTAATCGAAAATTAATTGGTTCACGCGCTTGAAGTGACTTCCTAAGATGCGCCCATCGTGAGTTTATTGCACGAGCACACAACTTAGGAGATTCACAATGAAACGCAACAAAATCCTGGCGGCGGCAATTGTCGCCGCATTTTCCATACCGCTGCACGCTAGCGCAGATACTGCCAACGTCAATGTATATGGCAAGCTAGACTTATCGTACGACCTCATCAACACGGGGACTTCTGGCGCTAATTCCGGCATCACTTCCGGCCGTGTTTCCAGTAACACTTCGCTGTTCGGCCTGAAAGGTTCTCAGGATCTGGGCGAGGGTTTGTCGGGCATATGGCAGGTCGAAACCACGCTGAATGTCGGCAATGGCGGCTCCGCCGGTGTCGGTTTGGGTACCCGCAACACTTTTGCAGGACTTTCCAGCGCCAGCGCCGGTACGGTGTTATTGGGCCGATATGACACTTCCTATAAAATTTCCACCCGAAGGCTGGACGTGTTCGCTGACGGCATCGCCGATAACCGCTCCCTGCTGGGCGGGCAAAGCGGCGCCTCTGCCGCATCTGCTACAGCTACATCATCGGCCAACCCGATTACTTTCAAAACGGCCAGTACTTCTTTCGATGGTCGGCAGGATCAGACATTGTCTTACACCAGTTCCAGGCTGGCGGATGCCTTCACCGCTGCAATCGCCTACGCGAACCTGAACCCAGCGAATAACGGGATAGCGAACGCTACGCCGACCACCACCACCCTCAAGAGCAATCTATGGTCGTTGGCAGGTTTGTACGATGCCGACGGCATCTATGGTTCATTGGCCTATGAGACTCACAATAATCTGAACGTTGCCAGTGGCAGTGAAAAAGCGACCCGTCTGGGACTGGGCTATACGGCGGATGCTTTTGGCGCCGCCCTGGTATACGAAAAGACCCGCGACAACCTGGGCGCGGGCAGTGCCAATCTTTACGGCCACCACGCAGCTTATCTTTCCGGCAAATTCAATGTCAGCAGCGGTAACGTAATCAAGGCCGCATACAGCACCGCTGGCTCAACGGCCACCGCCAATACCGGCGCCAGACAATTCAGCCTGGGTTATGACCACAGCCTGAGCAAGAGCAGCACCGTGTATGCGTTGTACACCAAGCTTTCCAACCAGAGCGCAGCCGGTTACACGCTTTCCAACAATAGTTCGGTTGGCGGCTTTTCCTCCTCTGCAGGTGTAGGGGCTTCTCCTGCTGCGTTGGCCTTCGGCGTGAAGCATGTTTTTTGATTTGGTGTTTTTTAATTCAATGTCCCAAGGGAGATATAAAAATGAAACGATCCACTTTTACCACGCTGGCCTTGTCGGCAGCGCTTTTCGCCGGATTGTTCTCCGGTGCGTTGCATGCGGCTGAATTCAAGTTGCTGAACGTGTCTTATGATCCCACCCGCGAGTTGTACCAGGACTACAACGCCGCCTTCGCCAAATACTGGAAGGCCAAGACCGGCGATGATGTCACGGTCAGTCAATCGCATGGTGGCTCCGGCAAGCAGGCCCGTTCCATCATCGACGGGCTGGAGGCGGACGTGGCGACACTAGCTCTGGCTGCCGACATCGATGCGCTGGCAAACAATGGCAACCTGATTCCTGCCGATTGGCAAACCCGTTTGAAACACAACAGCACGCCTTACACATCCACCATTGTTCTGCTGGTGCGCAAAGGCAATCCGAAAAATATCAAGGACTGGAGCGACCTGACCAAACCCGGCGTGGCCGTGATTGTAGCCAACCCCAAGACCTCTGGCGGCGCGCGCTGGGCGTATCTGGCCGCGTATGGTGATGCGCTTAAGCACAACGGCAACGATCAAGCCAAGGCGAAGGAATTCATCACCAAGTTGTACGCCAACGTACCGGTGCTGGACTCTGGTGCGCGCGGAGCCACGGTTACTTTTGCCGAGCGCGGCATAGGCGACGTGCTGCTTTCCTGGGAAAACGAAGCCAGTCTGGCTTTCAAGGAATTCGGCGCGGACAAATTTGAAGTCGTTGTACCGAAGCAGAGCATTCTGGCCGAACCGCCGGTGACTGTGGTGGACAAGTTTGCCGACAAGCACGGCACACGCAAGGTAGCGGAGGCTTATCTGGAATATTTGTATTCCCCGGAAGGCCAGGAGATCGCAGCGAAGAATTTCTACCGTCCGGTGGATGCCAAAGTCGCCGCGAAGTATGCCAAACAGTTTCCCAAAATTAGCCTGTTCACCATCGACGATGTGTTCGGCGGCTGGACCAAGGCACAGAAGGAACACTTCGCTGATGGCGGCGTGTTCGATCAGATCTACGCCAAGAAATAGGAGCAATGGACTTCACCCGCTTTCGTAGACATTTCTCAGCTTCCGGTTTGTAACTGCTCGAACGCCATGGGGCGCAGCTGATTTAAGTAACGGTGCCTGCGAGTTCGATTATAAAACACTTCGATGTATTCAAATATCTCAGTCTTTGCTTCCTCCCGGGTTGGATAAATCTTACGTTTGATACGCTCCTTCTTTAAGCTGCCGAAGAAGGATTCAACAACCGCGTTGTCATAGCAGTTGCCACGGCGACTCATGCTAGGCGTGAGGCGATTATCCCTGCGCCCGCATACGAAGTCGTCACTGCCAAACTGGCTGCCCTGGTCAGAGTGGATGATCACCGGCTGCTTAGGCTTCCTGCGCCAGATATAGCCAGCCTTCATAGGTGCGGATATAGGTGATGTCAGTTACACAAGCATGGTCGGGTGCAGCAAACGTGATTCTGCCCTAACTGATTGGGCGCGGCGATGGCGGGTTTGCCTGATTTGTAGCGTGGGCGCTTATATCCGCGCACCAACTTGAGTTGTGCCTGGCTCATGAGACGTGCAACGCGCTTCACACCGCAACGTGTGCCCACTTCACGGAGATCACGATGAATGCGTGGGCTGCCGTAAATGCCGTGGCTATCTTCAAAGGACTGTTTGATGTCGATCAACAGTGCCTCGTCGGCCAAAGTCCGCTCAGATTTGGGGCGGGCTTTCCAGGCGTAATAGCCGCTGCGATGGACTTTAAGTACCCGGCACATGCTGCTCAATCGAAACTCACGACGATGCGGGTCAATGAATGCGTACTTTACTCGGACACTCTGGCAAAGTACGCGGCGGCCTTTTTTAGGATGTCACGCTCTTCGGTAGTGCGCTTCAACTCGGCCTTCATGCGACTGAGCTCGCTTTTAAGTGCGGGCACATCATCTGTGGCAGGAGAGCCAGAACGTTGCTGACTCTGCTTTAGCCAGACATATAGGCTCTTGTCTGATACGCCCAGTCGCTTTGAGACTTCAACGACACCAGACCACGTTCGGTAACTTGTTTGACTGCTTCTGCCTTAAATTCGGCCGTATATCTCACTCTGCTCATTTGTTTCACTCCTCAGTTTCGACATTATCATGTGTCTACTGAAGCGGGTGAAGTCCAGAAGTCCACTTATCGGGTCAACAGCAGGCAACGTTAATTGATGCTCTTAAACCTTTTCGTGGTCAGATGGTAAGTATTGTCTGCGTGAGGGGGGGTCATGAAAGTCTCGATTTCGCCAAAGATTTTATCAAAATGTTTTCTGCGGCTGGATGGACTACTGGCATCAATCAAATTCAGGTTTCTAATATGACTCTCCCTAAAGGGATTGGAGTCTTGCATATACAGGAGGGAGAAGTACTTTCAGGCGAAATTCAAAAAGCCAATAACGTTTTAAGTTCCGCTCTTATTTCTGTTGGACTTGCCGGAAGGGAAATGTACATTTCCCTTCCTTTTCCAAGGGAAGGCAAAGTTTTCCTTTGGATTGGAAGAAAGCCGGAATGAAAAAGGTCGAATACTCGTCTGCCTTTGATCCCTCACGTCCGTATCTGCTGAATGTCTGGTATGTGTCGAAAGAGTCCTACGTTCAAGGTGGCTCCTCTTGAGTTACCACGTACCGGAGTCAAATTAGAAGCTGTCGTTGGGTCGGATTGTGTTGTGTTGCTAATACACCACCTCATGATTGCCCACATTCACGGGAATGATCTCTTCGTCCTGAATCAGCAGTTCCAGCGTGATACGGTAAGAGAGATTGATGGAAACCGAGTGCAACCCTTGCAGCTTGCCGCTCAGGGCGTGCAAGCGTAGCGAGGGATGATGCGGATTCATTTCCAGCAGTTGCAGCGTCTTTAGATATTGCTTTTCCAATT
>JANYHX010000261.1 GCA_025362155.1 Gallionella sp.
ATTTCAGCGCGCACTCCCACTGAAAACTTGCCTGAGATAATGGAACTACCGCAGTCCATACACCCGTGGTTTGTCGGCGTGCAGTTTCATCCCGAGTTCACCTCCACGCCTCGCACTGGTCATCCACTGTTCAAGTCTTTCGTGGAGGCGGCTTTGCAGCATCAGAAGGCAGAAGACAGAGGACAGAAGACAGGGGTAGCGGCATGAACACGGTGCGCGCAGCGGCGGTAACACAGTCAGGCAATCCACTATGCGACAAATCGCATGTGGAATTGACACTGCGGGTAATGCCGCCTGCCACCGAAACCACCACGCCTGGAGTTTCGTATCAAGATAATGAGGTGGCGGCATGAAACTGTGTGGTTTTAATGTTGGGCTAGACCAGTCTCTGTTCCTGATCGCCGGTCCCTGCGTGATTGAATCACAGCAAATGGCACTGGACACTGCAGGCAAGTTGCAGGAAATTTGCAGCGAGTTGAAGATAAATTTTATCTACAAATCTTCCTATGACAAAGCCAATCGTAGCTCGGGAAAATCGTTTCGTGGCTTTGGTCTGGATGCGGGATTAAAAATTCTTGATGAAGTTAAAAAACAACTGGGTGTAGCCATATTGACTGACGTCCATAACATCGAAGAAATTACGCCGGTTGCGGCAGTCGTCGATGTGCTGCAAACACCTGCATTTTTGTGCAGACAGACGGATTTTATCCACGCCGTAGCACGTTGCGGCCGCCCGGTGAATATCAAAAAAGGACAATTTCTTTCGCCGTGGGACATGAAAAACGTTGTGGACAAGGCACGTGAAGCGAGCGGCAAAGATAACATCATGGTGTGCGAACGCGGCGCATCATTTGGCTATAATAATCTGGTGTCGGATATGCGTTCGCTGGCGGTGATGCGCAATACCGGTTGCCCGGTGGTGTTCGACGCCACGCATTCGGTGCAGTTACCCGGGGGGCAGGGGAAAATCAGCGGCGGCCAGCGCGAGTTCGTGCCGGTGCTGGCGCGCGCGGCGGTGGCGGCGGGTGTGGCCGGATTGTTTATGGAAACCCACCCGAATCCCTCGCAAGCCTTGTCGGATGGGCCAAATGCCTTTCCGCTCGGGCATCTCAAGACGTTGTTGCACACGCTGAAAGTGTTGGATGAAACAGTCAAGCAACAAGGGCTGATAGAAGAAAAAATTGATTTGAAGAACATTTAGAAGAAAGTAGAAAGAAAAGATATGAGCTCAATTGTTGATGTAATCGCCCGCGAGATTCTGGATTCGCGCGGCAATCCTACTGTGGAAGCGGATGTGTTATTGGAATCTGGGGTGATGGGGCGCGCTGCGGTGCCGTCCGGTGCCTCCACCGGCGAGAAGGAAGCGGTGGAATTGCGCGATGGCGACAAAAAGCGCTATTTGGGTAAGGGTGTGCTGAAGGCGGTGGAACATGTAAATACCGAAATCGCCGAGGCGATCATCGGACTGGATGCCGCCGAACAAGCCTTCATCGACCAAACCATGATAGAGCTGGATGGCACAGAAAACAAATCGCGCCTGGGCGCAAATGCCATCCTGGCGGTGTCCATGGCTGTGGCTCGTGCCGCGGCGGAAGAAAGCGGTTTGCCCTTATATCGTTACCTTGGCGGCTCGGGCAAGATGGAGATGCCGGTACCGATGATGAACATTATCAACGGCGGCGCACATGCCAACAACAATATCGACATGCAGGAATTCATGATCATTCCGGTGGGTGCGCCCAGTTTCCGCGAAGCGTTGCGTTATGGCGCGGAAGTGTTCCACGCGTTGCAAAATTTGATTGATAAAAAAGGCATGCCGACTACGGTAGGTGATGAAGGGGGCTTTGCGCCTAATTTACCCAACAATGAAGCGGCACTTAAATTGATTGTCGAAGGCATTGAGGCCGCCGGTTTTGTGCCGGGTGCTGATGTGGCGATTGGGGTGGATTGCGCCAGTTCTGAGTTCTACAAAGATGGCGTATATCACCTGGAAGCCGAAAAATTGAAATTGACCTCGGCGCAATTTGTAGATTATCTCGCCAACTGGACAGATAAATATCCGCTGATCAGCATCGAAGACGGGATGAGCGAAAATGATTGGGCGGGCTGGAAATTGTTGACCAAACGCCTGGGCAAGAAGATACAAATTGTGGGTGATGATGTGTTTGTCACCAATACAAAAATTTTCCGTGAAGGAATTCGGCAAGGCTTGGCGAATTCCATTCTGATCAAAATCAATCAGATTGGTACACTCACCGAGACCTTTGCCGCAATTGAGATGGCCAAGCGCGCCGGCTATACGGCGGTGATTTCGCATCGTTCCGGAGAAACCGAGGACAGCACCATTGCTGACATTGCTGTAGCGACCAACGCATTGCAAATCAAGACGGGTTCGATGTCACGTTCTGATCGCATGGCGAAATACAACCAACTGTTGCGCATTGAGGAAGATCTGGGTGACACGGCCTCGTATCCGGGACGTGGTGCTTATTATCAGTTGGGCTGATGCGGGCAGTCACACTGATACTGGTTGTTTTGCTACTGCTGTTGCA
This sequence comes from Gallionella sp., assembly GCA_025362155.1. GTDB lineage: Bacteria > Pseudomonadota > Gammaproteobacteria > Burkholderiales > Gallionellaceae > Gallionella. The sequence continues at coordinate 2,553 of JANYHX010000261.1, forward strand.
GTACCCGTTGTGGCTGGGGAAAGGGAGCTGGTTGAAAGTGTGGGATTTGCATCGCCAAATTGAGGCGCAACAGCAAGCCAATCATCAGAGTCAAACGCGCAATGCCACGCTGGATGCCGAGGTGCGCGATCTCAAGCAAGGCACGGCAGCTATCGAAGAACGCGCCCGTACGGAATTGGGCATGATTAAGCGCGACGAAACGTTTTTCCAGATTCTTGAATATCCTCCGCTGCAAAAGACAGAAAAGCCGTGATGCCCTCCCCTGCTTCCGCCACTCACAAATAATTAAATCTTGTATGAGGTGTAGGGTACTGTTTGAATACAGGCCTAAGGGTATAAATCCAGAACCGAACCATTTTTTGACTTGGCACTCCAATGTGGCGAGTGCTAGAATTATCCATACCTAAGGAGAAACATAATGGATACCACAATGAATTTACCCATGCCCTCTGCTGTTGGCAGCCTGGAAACCTATATTCAGGCAGTAAATCGCTTCCCGGTGCTATCGCAGGAAAAGGAGATGGCATTGGCGACGCGTTTTAAAACAGAAAATGACCTTGAGGCAGCACGCGAATTGGTGCTCTCTCATTTGCGTGTGGTGGTGAGCGTGGCGCGGGGCTATGCTGGATATGGCTTGCCGCAAGCCGACTTGATTCAGGAAGGTAATATTGGCCTGATGAAAGCGGTGAAACGTTATGACCCGGAACGCGGTGTACGACTGGTGTCGTTCGCGCTGCACTGGATACGTGCCGAAATCCACGAATTCGTGGTGCGTAACTGGCGGCTGGTGAAGATCGCCACCACCAAATCACAGCGCAAACTGTTTTTCAATTTGCGCAGCCTGAAAAAGGGTTTGGAGCCGCTCAAGCCACAGCAAATCAGCGAGATTGCGCAGCAGCTCAACGTCAGTGAGCACGATGTAGTGGATATGGAAGCACGTTTCTCAGGACATGAAATCGCGCTGGAACCCAGTGAAAGCGATGACGATGAAAGCTATGCGCCGATTAATTATCTGGCGGATAACGCTGAGCACGAGCCATCGCAAATTCTGGAAACAGCCCAGCATGAGCAGCTGCAAACAACAGGTCTGGCCAATGCGTTGGCGACTCTGGATGACCGCAGCCGCCGGATTGTTGAGGCACGCTGGCTGTGCGATGAAGGTTCTGCTGCGACATTGCATGACCTGGCCACCGAGTTCAAGGTATCAGCTGAGCGCATTCGTCAAATCGAACAAAAAGCCATGGGCAAAATGCAGATGAGCTTGGCGCAGGCGGCTGCGTAATCTATTGAGGCCTGAATATTTCCCTAGATATTTAGAGGGGAAATATTCAAACGAGTAACAGCAATTGCTATTTCATTGAGTGCAGGCCAAACATATTGCCTTCGGTGTCGAAACCCAACACAATAAAACCATACTGGCCGATTGACATTTTCTCGCGCTGAATCCGCCCGCCCGATTCAACCACCCGCCCCGCCTCAACCGCACAATCTGCGCAGCTGAAATAAACGAGCGTGCTGTTACCGCCCGATGGATAACCTGCCATTTTAACCAGAGCGCCAGCGGCACCGTAGTGATCCATGCTCATCGGAAAGCTCCACATCTCCACCTCCGGGCTATCCAGCTTTTCCAGCTTGACCTTGAAGACAGATTCATAAAACCGCTGAGCACCGCCCATGTCCTGCACGTAAATTTCAAACCAGCCAACTGGATTATTTTTCATGGTATTTCTCCTTAAAAAATGAAACTACAACGATAGACGAGCCATTCTAAACCCAAACATTTATTAATCGGTGCGGTTCCCCTCTCATTGTGCAGGGATGTTGCGGCGTCCTCATGGCACTTGCAGGCGCGTGATTGCAAGACCTGCCGCTGTTGGTTAGAAATAACAAACAATCAAATCGCACCTGCTATAATCTGGTCAGTATGACTAGATACAGGAGAACATCATGCGAACATGGCAACTTCAGGAAGCAAAGGGCAAGTTCAGCGAGGTCGTCAAACGCGCGCAAAGCCAGGGGCCGCAAAACATTACCGTGCATGGCGAACCGGTTGCCGTACTGCTTTCCCGTCGTGATTATTTGAAGCTCACCCATCCCAAACCCAGCCTGGTCGAATTGCTGCGGACTTCGCCGCTGATGGGCAGTAATCTTAAAATTACCCGCGAACAAACTCCCACACGCAAAATAAAGTTATGAGCTACCTGCTCGACACCAATGTCATCTCAGAACTGGTGCGCCCCAAGCCAGCCAAATCAGTGCTGGCGTGGTTCGAAAACATTCCCTCCGAAGCCATGCATATCAGTGTGCTGACGCTGGGCGAAATCCGCAGGGGTGTTGAACAAATGCCAGATGGCGCGCGCCGCGAAAAACTGCGGCTGTGGCTGGAGCATGAATTGGTCGATTGGTTCGGCACCAGAATCCTGCTGGTAGATATTCCGGTGGCAGACCGCTGGGGCAGACTGGTTGCACAAATGGGGAGACCCGTACCCAGCATAGACAGCTTGCTGGCAGCCACCGCCCTGCATTACGAACTGCGTCTGGTCACGCGCAACCAAAAAGACTTTGACTACCCCGGACTGGAAGTCGTCAATCCTTGGGGTTAGCCTGACCTTTTCGTCCTTCGTGACACTGTCATGCTTTGTTAAGTCAACCCAAATTTTGCCGCGTTTGTTAAACTGTACTGGTTAAGTAATTGCACTGCCGTCTTCCATTGAATTGGAACAATAAATGGTTGTGAAGGGTTTATGACATATTACGAGCAAAATCAGTATGACCGGCTCGCTGCCGCACAAACAAATGCGAAAATTACACCTGCACGTCTGAAGTCTTTGCAGTTAATTAGTGTCTTTTCTGGTGCCGGAGGTATGGATCATGGTTTTCATCAAGCTGGTTTCCGTACCATATTTTCTGCTGATAATAATGAAGCAGCAGTAAATACTTTCAACTATAACTTTACTGGCGAAGTCTCTCACTGTGTTGACTTAGGCAAGATATACGCAAAGAACTATTTAGAGATGATCGAGGCAGTGTCACCAAAGTGCAAACCAAAAGGAATAATTGGGGGCCCTCCTTGTCAGGGCGTATCTCGAGGAAATATTCAATCAAAATCAAGCGACCCGCGTAATAGATTGATGACGACCTACACGAGATTACTAAATGCAGTAGAAGAAGAGTATGGCATCGATTTTTTTGTGTTCGAGAATGTACCAGACTTGCAGTCGATTCGAAACGCAGGTCGATTTAAATCACTCATGGGCGCGTTGCGACAGCGCTTTGTTGTATATAACAAGATACTAAATGCCGCAGATTTTGGCGTCCCACAAAATAGAGAGCGGCTTTTTATTATAGGAATTAACAAGAATCATCGGCAGGCCGAGAAGTTTAAATTTCCGCTGGGCAACGAGATTCGAGTCTCGGTTAGGCAGACAATAAAAAGTCTGCCTAATCCCGCTTTCTTTATGCGCGGTATCCGTGGTGAGGACATTCCACATCATCCGAATCATTGGACAATGAATCCCAAGTCATCCCGATTTTCAGCTCCTGGAAAGTTACCGGCAGGCCGGTCATTTCGTCGGCTAGATTGGGATCAACCTAGTCATACGGTTGCGTACGGGCATCGAGAAATTCATGTGCATCCCAATGGCACTCGTCGCCTAAGTATTTACGAAGCTATGCTGCTACAGGGCTTTAATCCGAACTTTCGTTTACTTGGCAATCTGAGCGAACAGGTTACACAAGTTTCTAATGCAGTTGCACCTCCTGTTGCCTTGGCAATTGCAACATCGATCAAGCGACTCCTCTACCCAGGACATATGTAATGTCAAATAAAGAAGACCAATTATCGGACGAGCTTGAGCGTGACATTAGTGCCAAGGAGAAGAATGGCAGAGTATCAACCACAAAGCTGCGCACTGACGAACGCGTATTGGCTCGAATCACAGATGGTATATACCGCCAACCAGCATCGGCGCTCCGCGAATTAATCGCCAACGCGTACGATGCAGACGCAACAGAAGTGTACATACAAACGGATGCACCTAGATTTGATTCCATTACGGTTCGAGATAACGGTCGGGGGCTAAGCAGGAAAGCGTTGGCGCACGTCATCCACCACATAGGCGGTAGCCCTAAACGCACCATCAAAGGAGCTGAGCTCGACGTAGTGGATGAGAATGACCCATACCTGAGTAAATCAGGCCGTCGCCTTATAGGAAAAATTGGCATTGGTTTATTTTCTGTCGCACAACTGACCGCGCACTTTCAGATTATATCCAAGGTTAAAGGTGAACATTTTCGTCGAGTCGTAGATGTGGTGCTTACCACTCATCGCGAGGATGAGTTAGCAAAAAAAAATTCCAAACAAGATTTTGAAACCGGTTCAGTTAACATTTGGAGCGTCCCTGCAAAAGATTTTGATGCGCAAGGAACTGAAATAATATTACTGGAACTGCGTCAACAAGCTAAGGATATTCTCAGTAGCCGCGAGCGATGGCAAGCAATGCAGCCGGATGCACTTGATGATGAAGATAATCCGGCGAACCTCTTGCCTCCTCTTTACCACGTAGGCGAATTGGATTTTCAGGATAACGACGTAATTGAAAAGAAGGCAAATTTACCTTGGTCTAGCGATGACCTGCCAAAGGATCGTTTTGCAAAGCTGGTTCAGGCTGTTAAGGACGGCGAAGGAAACAGGGCATCGAACCCAGAACTCGATAAGGTTCTGGATAACTACCTGAACATGGTTTGGACGTTAAGCCTATCCGCTCCCTTGGACTACATTGAGGGGCATCCATTTGAGGCAAGGGCAAGTGATGGGATTCCGGTCTTCGAGCTATCCAATCAATCGCGTGGGCAAGCTACCGAGGTAAACCTAACTGGCAGACAAACTGTCGCTTCTCGTTTGAAACTTATATCAATGAAGCGGGGCGTGGCATCAAAGTTTGATGTTTACATAGACGGAATCCAGCTCTTCCGCCCTCTTTCAATTAAAAATATTCCAGAGACTGCTCACGCAATTAAGACACCGTTGCTCTTTGTCGGAAAATGCGAACCCAATCTTGATCGAATACCTGAAGAGTTTCGTGGAGGTTCACTAGCGTTCGAAGCCTATTTTTTATGGGCTCCAAAAATAATTCCCAAAGAACACAACGGGATCGTTATTCGAATTAATGACGCCAGCGGCACTTTGTTTGATGAGACTTTTTTGAAGTACCAAGTATCGGAGCAAACGAGATTAAGGCAAATTACGGCTGAGATTTTTGTGACTAGTGGATTGGATGCTGCGCTAAATATTGATCGAGAATCTTTTAATTACTCTCATCCTCATTATCAATTTTTAACCAAGTGGGTTCATGGGGCGCTGAGGCAATTAACAAACGTCCACAAGCGCATAGCAAAAGAGTTACGAGTGGCACGACTGGAGAGTGAGAGTTCAACATTAAGCCAAAAGATCGTACAGGCAGTAACTGAAGAATGGCAAAAGGCAAAATCGGATCCGAGTGACCACCCACCGGAAGTAATGTTTTCAGATGAACCAAAAACAAAAAGAAAAAATGCAGATTTAATCGTTTTTAGCAAGAATGAAATATTCTCCGTTAGAAAGCCTCGCGCGCGTCAAACAGGAACCGCAGCGGCTGACGAACTCGCGTTTGAAGAAAAAATTAAGGCGCTCACTCAGGTCTTAACCGCCTACGGTGTATTTGAGAAGATGACCCATAAAAAACAACAGCAATTGCTAAGAGCTATTGTTCGAATCTTCTCTGTGGAGGCTGATTGATGCCGCCAGAAATGAATGTCGGCGACGATTTCGTCAAGGGAATAGCACCAACAATCGCACCAATAAATTTGCTACCAAGCAAGCACGACTTTAAGCCTTGGCATAAACCAAGAAAGCATTGGATTCGGATAAATCAGTGGTGTGTAGAAACAGCCGCATTAATTAAGCAACTCAAGACCCGTGAAAATAAGGTTCTGACTTATCTCAGTCTGCCAGGCCCGGATATGTTGGATATCCGCGCAATGCATGATGAATGTTTTAAACTTGGTTACAAGGTCAAGTATCTCGGCTTCAATGATCCTGCCGTCGAAGTCGACAATGAGCAAACCGAACTGAACATTTCACGGAATGAACTGGCAAATCTACCCGGTATACATCCCGACTCTTTAATTGTGCCAGACCGATTCGAAGCAATTGCCAGCACAGAAAAAGTAGCCGTAGTTTTTCAGCATTTAGAAAATTTTGGGTCATTTGATGTGGTCAATTTGGATCTATGCAATTCCGTTGCCGCGCACGTACCACTCGAACATCAAGAAACTTACTTCTCTGCTATTGCCGCTCTGATTGAACACCAGTCGAATAATAGAACTGATCCTTGGCTCTTATTTGTAACCACGCGGGTTGACTGCGATACCGTCAATCTGAAGGCTTTGAAAAGTCTACTAGGTTGTGTAAAAGCTAATGTCCAACAACATCCGAAATTTTGTGAGGACTTAAAAACGCTATTGAGTTTAGATTCAACGACAATCAACAATGCTGCAAATGGTGATATAAAACTTAAACCGAAAGAGCTTTACCATGCTTTTACCTTAGCATTTGGGAAATGGCTATTAAGGTATCTTGCATCAAGTCCCCCGCTATGGACATTAGATATGCTCGATAGTTGGGCATACCAGGTTAATCATCAGAATCCTTCTCCCGATATGCTTTCACTCGCGTTCAAGTGCATGCCTGCTGTAAAACCTAAAATAGATCACTTTAAGTTAGGTCTTAACCCTCATATGGGCAGGGAGCAAGCCACCATTTCGGAACGCGATGCCGCTATAAGACTTATACCAATGGTCAAAGATGTCAAAAACATAGATACAAGATTAAAAAATAATGTCAACGAACTAAGGTCTACAGTAGAGGGCGCAGCAACATTAATGGAGTTTGCCCGATATGATAGAAATGCTTACATCAAAAAATTTTCCCCTGTTTGATAGCGGCCATGATTTTTCGATAAACTGTGCCGCAGCTTTAGGTTGTCTGCCGCGATGTAACGTTGAATTGATCCCAGATCGTCACCCGCCGCGATGGAGTATTCAAGCCGCCTTTTTGCGGCCACTTCCAATCCCCAGTTTCTTTAACATGGCGTGCCTCTTGACAAGCAACCGTGCTTCGATGTAATTTACCATACGGTTAATTAAGTAACAGGTTTCAAACGATGCCTCCCGATCACCTCAGCGCCACCTTTGCTGCCCTTGCTGACCCCACTCGTCGCGCGATTCTTGCGCGTCTTGCTTCAGGCGAAACATCGGTTACGGAACTGGCGGCGCCATTCGAGATGACCACACCTGCCGTTACCAAGCATCTCAAGGTGCTGGAACGCGCAGGGCTGATTACGCGCAGCCGTCAGGCGCAATGGCGACCTTGCCAGCTTAATGCGGCACCGCTGCAAGAGGTGGCTGATTTTATAGAGCAGTACCGCCAGTTCTGGGAAGAGAGCTTTGATCGGCTGGATGCTTATTTGAAAACGATGCAATCCCCGCCGAAAAAGCCTCGCGCCCCGAAAAAACTTTTACCCAAACCCAAGGAGAGAAAAATTGGACGAAAAAAACGCTAGCACTGCCAGCCAGGATTTCGTTATCACCCGCACTTTCAATGCGCCGCGCATAAAGGTGTGGCAGGCATGGACGGAGCGCGAGCAACTGGTGCGCTGGTTCGGGCCAAAAGGGACGACCATTTCGCATGCCGCGCTGGATTTTCGGCCGGGCGGTACATTTCATTATGCGATGCGCTCGGCGGATGGCAAGGAGATGTGGGGAAAGTGGGTTTTTCGCGAAATTGACGCGCCGAAAAAATTGGTGCTGGTTTCTTCTTTCTCTAACGCGCAGGGCGACATCATATCCGCGCCGATAATAGACAACTGGCCGCTGCAAATACTCGCGACGACAACATTTGAAGAGCACAACGGTAAAACAACTATTATTTTGCGCTGGACGCCTCTGAATGCGACCGAAATACAACATCAAACTTTTGCCAAAATGAACGGGAGTATGCAGCAAGGCTGGGGTGGGACGTTTGAGCAGCTGGAAGTTTATTTGGCAACGAAGACAACCGATCCACAAAAGGAGACACGCGATGAGCACACAAATTCTTTTAAACCTGCCGGTAAAAAATCTGAATCGGTCAGTCGAGTTCTTTACCAAGCTCGGTTATACGTTCAACCCGCAATTCACCAATGAAAATGCGACCTGCATGATCATTAGCGAAGACATTTTCGTAATGCTGCTGGTGGAGAAATTTTTCCAGACGTTTACTGAAAAGCAGATTTGCGATGCCACTAGAAGTACCGAAGCCATGATAGCCTTGTCTTGCGCCAGCCGCGCCGAGGTGGATGTAATGGTGCGTAAGGCTGTCGCCGCTGGCGGAACAACGCCCAGAAAGCCGGTGGATCACGGCTTTATGTACAGCCATGGGTATGAGGATCTGGATGGACATATCTGGGAAGTGTTTTATATGGAGCCCGGCGGCATCCCAGATTAGCGAACATGGAATTATTCGGTGTCATTGCCGCACGCATGCAAGCCATGCTGCAAACGAAGATGGACATCGCAGGTTTGCAGCGGGTATATAAGCAACAATAAAAAAAACGGCGTCCTAGATCCCTCCCTTTCAAGGGGAGGGTTGGGATGGGGATGGGGGCAAGCACGGTCAAGTAACCCATCCCCCTCCTACCCTTCCCCTTGCACCAAAGGCAGGCAATCCACTATCCAGCAAGCTGGATGTGGAATTGACACAAGGGGAAGGAACGGCAACGCGTGTTATTAAGGAGAATTTATTTGACGAACAATGATAATAAAAAACGCTGGCTGGCACTGATGGTGCTCTGTCTAGGCGTGTTGATGATCG
>JANYHX010000306.1 GCA_025362155.1 Gallionella sp.
GATTGCAGTTGTGCCCACAACGCCACCATAGTGGGGCCGCCATGCAATGCCAACACCTTATCCAGCCCCGCCCGCCCCAAAAGATCGATCAGGATAATGGCGAGCGCGGACAGTACACTTTGAAAGGAGGTCAATGCAGCCTCGTTAGTTATTTTTACGCTGGGAATTATTTGCGCAATGCACAAATGAAGAGACCAGCTTAACGCTGGCCTCGTCATTTGTCACATAAAGCATTTACTACATTGATTGAGATTTTCCGCTCTGATCTATCTTCTTGGCGCCATGCAGCAAGGGCATCGCCTCCAAATATTCCTGACGCGTTACTTTCCCATCTTTGTTGGCATCCACTTCATCGAAGTACTGAGACAACATCGGCATATTGCTTGCCTCTTCCCGATCTAAACCACCATCGTGGTTGGCATCGGCTGCGTTGAAGCGCTGATCAAGATGTGTAGTGTCATCACCGTGCCCCATCTCCTGTTTATGGCCGCCTTGTAATTCTTCCGGGGTCAGTTTGCCGTCATTATTGGTATCCAGCTTTTTGAAATGTCGGGCATTGAAAGCATTGAATTCGGCTTTTGAAATCACGCCATCGCCATTGGTGTCCAGTTTCTTGAACATCATCCCCTCCATTTCGCCGTGATGTTGGCCGTGCATATCTTCATCGCATTTTTCAGCTGCGGCGCGCGCTGGGTTAATGCTTAACACAAAACAACAAAAAGTGGCGGCAAGGTAAGCAAAAGTTTTGTTCATATATCAATCCTTTCTGAAAGTAGCAGTTGAATAATTAATTGGTGTAACTCTATCATGTTGATGGTTGCGCGCGAAGCGCAGTAATGCAGTGTGCGAGACAATGCATTTTCGTTGCGCCCTGTTCAGTCCCAGTACCCCACATGCATCCACGCAATTCGGCGCACACTACTCGCCTGAAAGTTCCAGCGTAATTTCGCGTGTTCCGGGTGTTTCCAAACTGATGCGCCCCAGCTTGCCGCTGCGATATTCGGTCAGCAATATCATCGCTGCCTTCTCCAAATCGAATTCCCCTCCGCGGCCTTTTAACAAACAGCCGCGTTTTTTTGCGATGGCTTCGATTACTCCCACGCCATCCAATCCTTGCTCGATCACTTCGTAGCGCGCCGCCAGCAGACCGGGGTAACGTGCCAACAGAGTAGTAGCAAGAAATTCGGCGACTTCTTCATCAATTACGGCATTGCGTCCGATCGCATGGATGGTGGCAAGTATCAGACCATCCTCCAACCTTTCGATCTTGGGCCACATCAGCCCTGGGGAGTCGGTGAGTGTCATATGGTCATTTATATTATGGCACTGCTGCGATTTGGTGACGGCTGGCTCGTCGCCCACATTTGCCACACGACGTTTGAGCAGCATATTCATCAGCGTGGATTTGCCGACGTTGGGGATGCCCATGATCATCATGCGTAGCGGCTTATGGGTGCTGTCGCGATGCGGCGCGAATGGCTGACACAGCTTCGGCACTCTGGCTGCATCGCTGGCGCTTTTACAACTCAGCGCCACCGCTTTGACATTCGCCTGCCTGTTATAAAAATGCAGCCATGCTTGCGTAACCACCGGGTCAGCGAGATCGGCCTTGTTCAGTATCTTCAGACAGGGACGCTGACGATGCTCGCGCAATTCCCGAATCATAGGGTTGCTGCTCGCATGGGGCGCGCGCGCATCCAGCACCTCGATAACCACATCGATAAATTCCATCGTTTCGGCCGCTTTTCTGCGCGCCGAGGTCATGTGACCTGGAAACCACTGTATGGACATACTGTTCCCTTTGCGAAAACAATTGTGTATGCATGCCATCCTGACTGCGAAGAAGGACATGCTAGGTAAGACTAACTTCAGCGGGGATTCAATGCGATTGTCGATGTAATGGTCAAGGGAGAATTGCCCTGACAATATCTTTGGTGGCCCGGGGCGGAATCGAACCACCGACACAAGGATTTTCAATCCTCTGCTCTACCGACTGAGCTACCAGGCCATTATTGCTGCGTTCCTCCGTCATCAAGCAAATCGGCCAACTTCGGAAGCCGCGCATTATACCGATACCGCGCCAAATAACAAACCCCGCCGAAGCGGGGTTTGCCTGATTGTCAGAAACATCTGACCACTGCAAAATAAACAGCAATTATTTACATCATGCCGTCCATGCCGCCCATACCGCCGCCACCCATGCCACCGCCGCCAGCTGGCTTGTCTTCTGGCAATTCAGCCACCATGCAAGCAGTAGTCAGCATCAAGCCGGCGATAGAAGCTGCATTTTGCAATGCAACGCGTGTCACTTTGGTAGGGTCAACTACACCCATCGCCAACATGTCGCCGTACTCGCTGGTCGCTGCGTTGTAACCGTAGCTACCTTTGCCTTCCGTCACTTTGTTAACCACTACTGAAGGCTCGTCTCCTGCGTTGGCTACAATGGCGCGCAACGGTGACTCCATGGCACGCAGTACGATGGTGATACCTGCGTCCTGATCATGGTTGGCGCCCTTCAGCTTAGCTACCGCAGCCTTGGCGCGCAACAATGCAACGCCGCCGCCGGGAACAATGCCTTCTTCAACAGCTGCACGGGTTGCATGCAACGCGTCTTCCACACGTGCTTTCTTTTCTTTCATTTCCACTTCGGTTGCTGCGCCGACTTTAATTACTGCTACGCCGCCAGCCAATTTGGCTTTGCGCTCTGATAGTTTTTCTTTGTCGTAGTCGCTGGTAGCCTCTTCGGATTGCTTGTTAATTTGGCCGATACGCGCTTTGATGTCTTCTTCCTTGCCTGCGCCGTCGATGATGATGGTGTTGTCCTTGCCCACTTCGATGCGCTTGGCTTGACCCAATTCCGCCAGGGTCGCTTTTTCCAATGACAAGCCCACTTCTTCAGCGATCACGGTACCACCGGTCAGCGTGGCAATGTCTTCCAGCATGGCTTTGCGACGATCGCCAAAACCAGGTGCCTTAACTGCAACAGTTTTCAGGATGCCGCGAATATTGTTCACTACCAAAGTCGCCAATGCTTCGCCATCCACGTCTTCCGCGATGATCAGCAGTGGACGTCCCGCTTTGGCGACTTGTTCCAATACCGGCAGCAGGTCACGAATGTTGGAAACCTTTTTGTCGTGCAGCAGAATGAATGGGTTTTCCATCAATGCCAGCTGACGATCCTGATTGTTGATGAAATAAGGTGACAGGTAGCCGCGGTCAAATTGCATACCTTCCACGATGTCCAGTTCATCGTCCAGGCCGGTGCCATCTTCAATGGTGATCACGCCTTCCTTGCCAACCTTCTCCATCGCAGCAGCAATTTTCTCGCCGATCACGGTATCAGAATTGGCGGAAATACTGCCTACCTGCGCGATTTCCTTGCTGGTGGTGCAAGGCTTGGAAATCTTTTTCAACTCGGCAACCGCGGCGATAACCGCCTGGTCGATGCCGCGTTTCAGATCCATCGGGTTCATGCCGGCGGCGACAAACTTCATGCCTTCCTGAACGATGGATTGTGCCAGTACGGTCGCTGTGGTAGTGCCATCGCCTGCCACATCTGATGTTTTGGAAGCAACTTCCTTAACCATTTGTGCGCCCATGTTTTCAAATTTGTCTTTCAGTTCGATTTCCTTGGCGACCGATACACCGTCCTTGGTGATGGTGGGTGCGCCATAGGAGCGATCCAGCACAACATTGCGACCCTTGGGGCCCAAGGTCACCTTGACTGCATCGGCCAGAATGTTTACACCGACCACCATTTTACTGCGTGCGGCGTCGTGGAATTTTACGTCTTTAGCTGCCATGTTTTTTCTCCTTAATTCTTATAAATTGCTTGGATAACTACTTATTTTTCAACCACGCCGATGATGTCATCTTCGCGCATGGTCATATATTCCTGGCCGTCCATCTTGAATGCCTGGCCAGCATATTTGCCGAACAGCACACGGTCGCCGACCTTGACGCTCATCGCCTGCAATTTGCCGTCGTCGCCGACTTTACCTTTGCCTACGGCGATGATTTCGCCTTGATCCGGCTTTTCAGTGGCGGCATCCGGAATCACGATTCCAGAGGCGGTCTTGCGTTCTTCTTCCATACGTTTAACGATCACGCGATCGTTCAAAGGACGAATTTTCATACTGAGGGTCTCCTAAAACAAAGGGGTTAAAAAATGCGGAGGCGGAGTTTAGCACTCTCTGCCTGCGAGTGCCAATAGTTGGGGCGACTTAAGCTAATTTCAAGGGTAGGAAGATTTTTTTGTTCGGCGGGAGAAATGTAGGCGTAGGCATGGGCGCGGCTATCCACTCGCTCCTCAGCTCTGGGCGCGCGCAATTCGCACAATTTCATCAGCGATTTTTTCTGGCGAGAGAATAAAATCAATGCAGCCACTGTCAATGGCGCTCTCCGGCATGTCTGGTTGAATTGCCGTACTAAGTTGCTGCGCGATGGTAATGCCGCCCACTTCTTTGATCTCGCATAATGCTGCGGCCCCGTCTCCATCGTAGCCGGAGACAATGACAGCAATAAGCTGGCCGTCCCAGTATTGGGTCAGCGAACGCAGGAAAACCGTGATGACATCCGGCCAGCCTCGAGGCTTTGATATCGGCTTTAGACGGAACTCTCATCAAGGACATGCAAATCCCGATTTTCAGGAATGATAAATACGTGGTTAGGTTCAATGAGCAAACTTTCCGTAA
>JANYHX010000274.1 GCA_025362155.1 Gallionella sp.
TGATGACGGCACTCACTTTGAGGCAGTGATAGTCAGCGAGGCGTTTTCGGGCAAGAGCCGCGTGCAACGCCACCAGTTGGTTTATCAGACTTTGGGTGACCGGATGCGCGCAGAGATACACGCACTGTCAATCAAAACTTATACGCCGCAAGAGTGGCAAAACAATCATTAATCGTTAATATGTGGCAGCATCGTTAACGACCGTTTCAACCAATACTAAAATTTATGCAAAAACTGGCGATACAGGGCGGCAATCGCCTGAATGGTGAAGTGCGCATTTCCGGCGCAAAAAACGCTGCATTACCCATCTTGTGTGCAAGTTTATTGACGGCGGATGAATTGCATCTGGACAATCTGCCGGATTTACAGGATGTCGTCACGATGCGCAAGCTGCTGCAACAACTGGGCGTTGCAATAGAAGTTAGCGGCAATCAGGCAGTGTTATCTGCCGCGCATATAGATAAATTGGAAGCCCCATACGACATGGTGAAAACCATGCGTGCCGCCATTCTGGTCTTGGGCCCATTGGTAACGCGCTTCGGCGAAGCACGCGTTTCCTTGCCGGGCGGCTGCGCCATCGGTTCACGCCCGGTGGACTTGCACATCAAGGGTTTACAGACGATGGGTGCGGAAATTCATATCGAGCATGGTTACATCCATGCGCAAGTGCCTCGCAATAAGGGGGGCGGCCGACTTAAAGGCGCGCGAATATTTTTTGATCTGGTCAGCGTCACCGGCACGGAAAACCTGATGATGGCTGCGGTGCTGGCGGATGGCGTGACGGTACTGGAAAACGCGGCGCGCGAACCAGAAGTGGTGGATCTGGCGCATTGTTTGATCGCGATGGGCGCCAAGATTGAAGGCGCGGGCAGCGATACCATCAGCATCATAGGTGTGGAAAAACTGCATGGTGCAAGCCATCGCATCATGCCGGATCGCATTGAGAGCGGTACGTTTCTAGTGGCTGGGGCAGCGGCGGGCGGCGACATTACCCTGACCGATGCACGCGCCGATATCCTCGAAAATGTGTTGGAAAAGTTGCAAGGGGCTGGTGCAGCCATACAGGTATCGGGCAGCACGATCAACCTCAAAATGAATAAGCGCCCAATGGCCGTGAACGTGCGCACCGCGCCTTATCCGGCCTTCCCTACCGACATGCAGGCACAGTTCATGGCGCTGAACACCATCGCAGATGGCAGCGCGATGGTGATAGAAACGATTTTTGAAAACCGCTTCATGCACGTGCAAGAGCTGCGTAGACTAGGTGCTGAGATCGAGGTAGAAGGCAACACCGCAGTCATCAAAGGCTGCACACAACTGGATGGCGCGACTATCATGGCGACCGACTTGCGTGCCTCGGCGTGTCTGGTCATCGCCGGATTGGTCGCGCAGGGCGAAACCATCGTGGATCGTATCTACCATCTGGATCGCGGTTATGAACATATCGAGGCAAAATTATCGGCACTGGGGGCGCAGATACGCCGGGTAAAATAAAGATACGCCGCGTTCGATAACAGAAAGTTGAAAGGTTTTAGATGATCACCATCGCACTATCCAAAGGCCGCATTTTCGAAGAAACGATGCCGTTGCTCAATGCGGCGGGCATCACCGCGCTGGAAGATCCGGAGTCGTCACGCAAATTAATTCTATCCACCAACCGCGCCGATGTACGCTTGATTATTGTGCGCGCCAGTGACGTCCCGACCTACGTTCAATATGGTGCGGCGGACATTGGCGTGGCGGGCAAGGATGTACTGGATGAACATGGCGGCACGGGGCTGTATCAGCCGCTGGACTTGAGCATCGCGCGTTGCCGCATGATGGTGGCGGTGCGGGATGATTTCGATTATGAGTCCGCCGTGCGACAGGGCGCGCGCCTGCGCGTGGCAACCAAATATGTGCAGACGGCCAGGGCGCACTTCGCCGCCAAAGGCGTGCATGTGGACTTGATCAAACTGTATGGGTCGATGGAGCTGGCGCCGTTGGTGGGTTTGTCCGATGCGATCGTAGATCTGGTGAGCAGCGGCAATACGCTGAAGGCGAATCATCTCAAGGCGGTCGAACATATCACCGATATTTCTTCGCGGCTGGTGGTGAATCAAGCTGCGTTGAAATTGAAACACAATGTGATCCAGCCGATGCTGGAGGTGTTCGCCAAAGCGATCAAAAAATAGAAGCGTGATTTAAACAATGAACCTCAGGAAACTCTCTTCACGCTCAGCCGGTTTTAATGCCGAGCTGGACAAGCTGCTGGCCTTTGAGGAAACGGCGGATGAAAAACTCGAAGCGACCGTAGCGAGCATACTCGTGGATGTGCGCAAACGTGGGGATGCGGCGCTGCTGGAATACACGCGCAAGTTTGACCGCTTGCCGTTGGCTCATGCCGTACAGCTGGAGTTATCACGCGATGAATTGCGCGTTGCGTTCGACGGCTTGCCCGCAGATCAGCGCAGCGCGCTGGAACAAGCTGCACAGCGCGTGACCGATTATCACCAGAAGCAGGTGCAAACTTCATGGAGCTACACCGATGCCGATGGCACGCTGCTTGGCCAGCAAATCACCGCGCTGGATCGCGTCGGCCTCTATGTGCCGGGCGGCAAGGCGGCTTATCCATCCTCGGTGTTGATGAACGCGCTGCCTGCGAAAGTGGCGGGCGTGGGCGAACTCATCATGGTGGTGCCGACTCCGGATGGCGTGAAAAATCCGTTGGTGTTGGCGGCTGCCTATTTGGCGGAAGTAGATCGCGTGTTCACCATCGGTGGTGCGCAAGCAGTGGCGGCACTGGCTTATGGCACCGCAACCATACCTAAAGTGGACAAGATCGTTGGCCCCGGCAACGCTTATGTGGCAGCGGCCAAGCGCCGTGTGTTCGGCGTGTGCGGCATCGACATGATCGCCGGGCCGTCGGAAATTCTGGTAATCTGCGACGGGCAAACCGACCCGGACTGGATCGCGATGGATTTGTTCTCGCAGGCCGAGCATGACGAGTTGGCGCAGGCTATTTTACTGTCGCCGGATCAGAAATTTATAGAAGCTGTTGCGCAAAGCGCCAATCGCCAACTGGAAAAAATGCCGCGCCGCGACATCATCAAGACCGCACTGGAAAATCGCGGTGCGCTGATACTGGTCGCCGATCTGGATGAAGCCTGCGCCATCAGCAACCGCATTGCGCCGGAACATCTGGAGTTGTCGGTGGCAGATCCGCAAGCATGGTTGCCCAAATTGAAGCACGCCGGTGCGATTTTCATGGGCCGTTACACTTCCGAAGCACTCGGCGATTATTGCGCCGGGCCTAACCATGTGCTGCCGACGTCCGGCACCGCGCGTTTCTCATCGCCGTTGGGTGTGTATGACTTTCAGAAGCGCAGCAGCCTGATCCAGGTCTCCGCGCAAGGCGCGCAAAAGCTGGGCGACATCGCCTCGGTACTGGCATTCGGCGAAGGCTTGCATGCGCATGCGCAATCGGCGTTGTTTAGAAAGAAAATTGGCTGATGTAAAGATTGGCGAAATTGATCGCTTAGGATAGCTGACGATTAAAGGAGTGGCGGTGTCGGGTAACGATTACGAGCAGTGTCAGAAATATTTCAAAAAGGCGCTCAACAAACAAAAAGAGCGTGATTTCGTCGCGGCGGAAAGTTTTTACAAGCGCGCACTTAAATACGATGCCATGCATCTGGATGCAAATTATTTGCTGGGCACACTCTATGCTGAGCAAAGGGAGTTGGCCAAGGCCTTGAAATTTTTGCGTCTGGCGGCGGAGATCAATCCGCGTTCGCATATGATCCAGAACAATCTCGGCAACATTTACCAATTATCCGGACAATTTGACAACGCGATAGCCTGCTATCAACGCGCGCTTAGCGTCGAACCGAACATGCCTGAGGTTCACAACAACCTCGGCAACATTTATAAAAATCAGGAACAATTCGTCGAGGCAGAAGCCTGTTACCGGCGTGCCCTTTTGCTGCGCCCTGATTTCGTCGAGGTTTATTGCAATCTGGGGGGTGTATTGCGTAGCTTGAAGAAATTCCAGGAGGCGATAGACAATTATCGTAAGGCAGCCGATTTGTCGCCTGCGTTTAAAGCGGCCTATGAGGGGCTGGGTATTTGTTACGCCGAGTTGGGCGAGCGAGACCAGGCGATTACCAGTTTTAACCGCTATCTGGAACTTGACCCCAGTGACAACAGCGAAGTGAAGTTGCGCTTGGCGCAGTTAAATGCTTCAGCGATACCAAAACGATATCC
The DNA here is from genome assembly GCA_025362155.1 of Gallionella sp. GTDB lineage: Bacteria > Pseudomonadota > Gammaproteobacteria > Burkholderiales > Gallionellaceae > Gallionella. The sequence continues at coordinate 4,246 of JANYHX010000274.1, forward strand.
GGCTGCGGTGATGTTGGCCACTTACGAAAAAAAGGCAAAGAACTGGGATGCCGATATTCAACGGCCGGGGAAAGAATTTCTCGGGCCCAAGCATGTGCGTGAAATGCTGGAGCAACTGAAACTGCCGCAGGCGCGCCAGCTTGATGTGCTGGATATCGGCTGCGGCACCGGGGTTTGCGGTGAGTATTTACGCGGCTATGCCAAATACCTGGAAGGTGTCGATCTATCCCCGCAAATGCTGGCGCAAGCCCAGAAGAAAAAATATTACGACAGGCTGGAATGTGCTGATGCCATAAGCTACATGCAGAACAGCCAACATACCTTCGACTTGATCATTGCTTCCGGCGTGCTGATTTTGTTCGGCGATTTGATGCCGGTTTTTCAGGCTGCTGCGCGATTATTAAAACCAGGTGCAGTTTTCGTTTTTACTTTGTATCGCAGCGAATCGGACGCGGTGATGGTGCGACATAATTTGCACTTTGCACATAGCGAACCTTATGTGCGTGAGAAGGCCGAAGCTGCCAATTTGCAAATGGTTTCGCTTGAACAAAAAGTACATGAATATGACCTGGGTGAGCCGCAGCCCGGATGGATAGTGGCTTTGCGCAAAGCTCAATAGGGCAAGCGTGGTTCTGCAATCAAGCTGGGCGAAAGGTAAAATCCATGCGGTTAAACCCGCCGATACAACCGATAGTGCTCGTTTTTGTCCCCCTTACGGCTACCTTCCCAAATTTTTTCCCAGCGCGTTTCGTCGAGTAGCGGCTTGGATAATTTGTCGCCTTGAATCAATCGTAAATCACAGCGATGTTTGGTGTCATGCTGCGTAATGATATTGCCGAAATAATGCAGCATGGCGCGTTGCCCGTCGCCCAGGCGCTCGCCCGCAATACATTGATAGTGTTTTGGCAGAGACTGTTTCAGCGCAGTGACCATATTGCGATAACTTTTGCCGCTGTCCAACCAAGGCAGCCATAACGTCATCGCAAGTATCCAGATTAGCGTGACGCCGGATGCCCAATTTAACGTTGCGCGGCGCATGGAACGTCCTACCCGCCACACAAACACGACCCATACTATGGTCGCGAGGATGGCGAGGATAAAGGGCGTGGTATGCAACTCGGGCTCAAAGCCGGGCTGAAATTCTTTCAGCCAATGCGTGATTTTGGCCTGGTTATCCAGCAACAAGCCGGCCCAGCCCCACCACATTGCAATGGCAATCAGCGCGAAAGTCATTATCCCAAACCAATCCAGTGCGTTGCCAGCACCGCGTTTCAACATGGATAAGGAAGCAGTTGCCAATAGCGTAATCGGCAGCAACATCGGCAGCGCGAACACTTCCTCAATGTTGGCCGCCAAGCTAAGGGTAAGCAGCATCACCGCAAAACTGACCAGAGGCAATTGCAAATCGTCGCGTTGTCCCAGGCGTTTTCGCGATTTCCATACTATCCAGACCGCTAACGGCAAGGCTGGCCAAGCCAGCCAGGGCAAGTTCTCCAGATAGTAGAAAGCTTCCTTATTGGGGCCACTTTTCGCAAAACTGATCCAGTTGCCTAGGTTGTGCGTCCATGCCCAATCTGCGAATAATTGCGGGGAATACAAATACAACAGCATTGGCCAGATGGTCAACCAGGGCAACGCAAACAGTAAAGCAATGCCCAGGCTGCGATAATAATAGTGCTTGCGCCAATTTTGAAACAACAGCGGCAAACTGGCCGCCATCAGCACGAATATTATTGGCGCGATAAACCCTTTCGACATGAAACCGATGCCCACGCCGGTGCCTATCCACAGGCCGGCGCGCAGGGCACGTTCCTGGCTCATCGCAAAGCCGTACAACATCATCGCGCATCCTGCCAGCAACGCCAGATCGGTGATCATCTGATGCGCACGTACCAGCATGCCGAGACAACCCATCAGGATGATCGCCGCAGCCCAGCCGCGGTTATCGCCATACAACTTGCGACCCGCGAGGCCAATGAATGATAGGGTTAATGCAGTGTAAAAACCACTGGCGAGACGTGCGCCATCGTGCAGGGGCAGCAACGGCGAAAACAACTTTGCTAGCAGTGCAGCGGTCCAGTAAAACAGCGGCGGTTTATCCATAAAAGGCTCGCCCGCGAGGGTGGGCACTAACCAATCGCCGCTGCGCAGCATCGAATAAATCAGCCCGAAGCTGTATGCCTCATCCGGCTTCCACGGATCGTGTCCGATCAACCCGGTGCTCAACCAGACCAGACACAACAGGCTCAGCAGCGCCGCCTTGGCGGGAGTGATTGGGTTGGGGTCAGTGGGTTTTATGAAGTACATGCGTCAGCTTAGCTTAAATCCAATGCAGAATAGCCAGAGTGAAATTGTCGCATCAATAAAAAAGGCAGCAAGTGCTGCCTTTTTTAAGGTAGCAGCGCGTTATTCGTTACGCCGCAGCCTTGGTGCCGTATTTCTGACGGAATTTGTCGATGCGACCGGCAGTATCCACAATCTTTTGCGTGCCAGTGTAAAACGGGTGGCACTCGGAACAGACTTCGACGTGCAGGGCTGGTTTGCCGAGTACAGACTTGGTCTTGAAGCTGTTACCGCAACTACACGTTACGGTGACCTCTTGGTAATTTGGATGTATTGCTGTTTTCATTTTATTTCCTCACTTGTAATTTGTGCGGCGGGTGTACGCACTCCCCTGTACACATTAAGGGGGGCACATTATCCATAAAAATGGCGCGATAAGCAAATCTTAGACAAGGTCAACAGCAGCGGTTTATGCCTGACCATTTTTGCCGTTGCCGGTTCGCGAACCATACGTTGCGCGATAACGGCGAGGTATCGGGATGTACGTCAGCGTGGTACGCCAGATAACGCTCGTAGCCGTCGTCGCCACTAAGTTGGCGGACAGCTTGCCACAACGACCGGCACCCATTAAAAAATTTCAATCGCGTACCCATGCTTCCTCCAGTCGAGTGGGGACATGTTCGGTTTCGCAAATCGGCGGTACTGGTTTGCCGCGCAGATGGCGTGTGCAGACACGCACCGTATCACCGACGATCAGCCACAGCAGCACGACAAAAAACAACACCAGCAGCGCATCCAGCTGCTGGTTGAAGATCAGTTGCGGCGCGACGGCGGCCTTATCGGGCGGTAGCGTGCCTGCAGCCAGTTTGTCGGACAGGCTGGTGGCGGCCGCGATTAAACCGATGCGCGGGTCGCTGCTGGCAAGTTTTTGCCAGGATGCCGTAGTAGTAATGATTACCAGCCAGACCAATGGCAGCACGGTAATCCACGCATAGTTGAGCTTGCCGGATTTCACCAGAATGCCAGTCGCGACACATAGCGCGATCGCGGCGAGTATCTGGTTGGAAATGCCGAACAGCGGCCACAGGATGTTCACACCGCCGTTCGGATCAATCACGCCGATATATAAAAAGTAGCCCCATGCTGCTACCACCAAGCCGCTGCTCAGCAATACCGAGGGATACCAGGAGGTGCGTCCCATAGCGGGCCAAATATTACCGAGCATGTCCTGCAACATGAAGCGGCCGACGCGCGTACCGGCATCCAGTGTGGTGAGGATAAAAATCGCCTCGAACATGATGGCGAAGTGATACCACAGTGCCAACATCCCCTGACCGAATGCATTGCCAAAGATACTGGCCATGCCCACCGCCAGCGAGGGCGCGCCGCCAGTTCGCGCGAATAGCGTGGCTTCGCCCATTTGATGGGCGAGCAGATTCATTTGTTCGACGCTGACCGGAAACCCCCACGAAGTAATTTTGGCAACGGCATCGGCAGCCTCTTTGCCGACCACCCCTGCCGGAGAATTGATCGCGAAAAACACCCCGGGGTCGAGCACCGTCGCGGCAATCATCGCCATCATTGCGACCATGGATTCCAGCAGCATGCCGCCGTAACCTATCATGCGTATATCGCGCTCATTGCAGAGCAATTTGGGTGTGGTGCCGGAAGCGATTAGTGCGTGGAAACCGGAGATTGCACCACAGGCAATGGTGATGAACACGAACGGAAAAAGTTTGCCGCCAAAGATCGGCCCGCTGCCATCGGTAAATTGTGTCAGCGCCGGCATCTTGATGTCGGGGCGCAGCCAGATGATGGCGAGAGCCAGCAAAATCACCGTGCCGAGTTTCACAAAGGTAGACAGATAATCTCGCGGTGCCAGCAGCATCCACACCGGCAGGATCGCGGCGGCGAAGCCGTAGCCTATCACCGCAAAGG